>NZ_JBHVEE010000109.1:0-34287 GCF_042802415.1 Streptomyces sp. NPDC057486
TCCCGGATCAAGAACCGCGCTCGGCAGCCCGCGTCCTCGAGGTCCATGACGAGGTTCTTCGCGGCCTGGACCACCCAGGCCGCGGACGGGTGAGCGGTGGCGCCCAGGATACGGACCCGGCGGTTGGCGTGCTTGATCACCGCGAACACGTATAGCCGCACCCCGGGCAGGGTGACCGTTTCGAAGAAGTCGCAGGCCAGCAGGGCGTCGGCCTGGGAGCGCAGGAAGTCGCCCCAGGTGCCGGAGCTCCGTTCGGGCGCCGGGTCGATCCCGGCATCCTTGAGGATCTCCCATACCGTGGAAGCGGCAACCTTGATCCCCAGCACGAGCAGCTCACCGTGCACTCTCCTGTAGCCCCAGCTGGGATTTTCGCGCGCCAGGCGCAGCACCAGGGCTCTGATCGAGTGCACGGTCCGTGGCCGACCCGGGCGCTTCGGCCGAGACCGGGCCGCGTGGCGGCGTGCGACCAGGTCGCGATGCCATCGCATCACCGTCTCCGGGCGCGCCAGCAGCCGCATCCTGCGCAGCACATGCCGTGGCAGCCGATGCGGCAGCGCCGCCAGGAACGCCCGGTCGGTCGGGGTGAACCGCACCCTCTGCTTGCCGAGTTGGCGTTCCAGCACCGTGATCTGATGACGCAGGGCAAGGATCTCCGTGTCCTTGCCCCGGGCGCTCATCGGCAGCAGGCGCAGCAAGGCGAATGCGTTCGTCACGCCCAGGTAGGCCAGTCGCAGCAGCACGGTCGATCATCATGCCGCGCTGATCGACAGCCACGTGAGGGTGCCGGCGCGAGCGGCCACGGTCGACATCCCGCACACCGGCTACCACCAGGGCGGATGAGATTTCGGCAAGGGCAGGCGCGGCTGCGACGGCGGTCAACTCCCGGCTACCGAAACGCCACTTGCGTGCCCGCAACGGCTCCACGCTGGTCACCGTCGTCCAGGTGCCGGACGATCCCTCCGACGAAGATCCCGCGCCGAGCGGTACGAGCTTCTGAGCCGGCGTCGCACGCAGCCCGACCGCCCGCCGGTCCGCGCGGCGGGCTCATGCCCTGCCGCGCGGACCTCTCCGTCACATGGTGCGGTGGACGCCGATCACGTGGTGCGGGTAGGCGTCGCTCACCTGGTGCGGTAAGCGTCGGTGATCGTCTGGGTGAAGGCGTTGTCCTGCCGGTCCCGGACCTCGGCCCGGAAGGACACCGAGCCTCCGGCGGCCGGATTATGCACAGTCACCTTGCCGTTTCGCACCGCGAGCCGCTGCCAGGACTTTCCGCCGTCGTACGAGACGGACACCTTCAGCGTCGCCAGGTCCTGGTCCGTGGACGAGCCCTGGACCGTGACCGGTACCGACTGACTCTTCCCCGCGGTGGCCGTGGAGTCGAGGGCGAGCTTGGGCGTGTACCGGACCACGCTCGCCGGAACGGCCGTGGCCCCGGTTGTGTGGCCGGAGGTGAAATCGGCCTCCCAGGTGACCGTGGAACTCGTCGCGGAGACACCGGCCTTGGCACGGCTGACCGTGGTGACGAGCCGGTACCTGGCCTTGTCCGGCGGCAGCCGGAAGGTGGCCGAGTCCAGGACGTTGTCAAAGGTCGCGTACTTCTCGCCGTCGCGGTAGAGCGTGGTGGACGCCGACTCGGCGTCGTACAGGCTGCTCCCGCTGTGCCCCGCGCCGTCGGCGAAGGGCGTGATCCTGCCGGTGAGGGTGTCACCGTCACGGACCAGACCCGGCTTGTCGCCCAGCAGGGGGCCGAAGGCGCCGTTGTTGAACGTCTCGCTGTACTTCTGTCCGGCGCGGTACACCGCGGCGGGGGCACTGTACTCGGCCTGTGCCTTGCCAGTGGTGCCGTTGATCTGCCGGAAACTGCGCTGCCAGCGGTAGCCGCCCTGGAGGTAGACCGTCCGGTCGCTCGGCAGACCGGAGAAGAACCCCACGGCCGCGGCCCCTGGAACGTCCGCGGGGAGCGTCCAGTCGGCGCCCTGAGCACCCTCGGCCGAGCCTCCCAGGTCCGTCGTCAGCTTCGCGAGCTCCTTCCACGTCACATGCTGGGTGTGGCCGGTGTAGAAGCCCCCCTCGTGGGTGTCCGCGATATGGAACTCCGTGTTGCCGTCGATCCAGCGCGACACCAGGTACGAGGTCACCTCGTCCGCCGGCGGCGGAGTGCCGATCTGCGCCAGGCCGATACTGCCCGTGGCGTCCGGGAGCAGACCGAGACCACTGGTGCGGACGGTCCCGTTCTCCTTCACCGCCGTGTAGAGAATCGTCGAGTAGTGCTTGGCGTTCGGGTCGGGCAGCGACAGCTCGAGCGGCTTGGCCTGCCGCGCGTCGAGCTCGATGGTCATGTCCTTGTCGATCTTGAGCTTCGGAGCGGAGAGCAGGTCGAAGCCGTCGGCCGGGGAGCCCCCCACGAAGAACTTGCCGACCAGGTTGTAGTCGCCCTTGGGCACGCGCATCTGCGCCATGCCGTCGGTCCCGGTGACGAGCTGGAAGTTGTTGTTGTCCAGGCCCGTGAGCCAGGCGTTCCAGAACAGGGGCTCGGGCTTGTTGCCGTCCCGGTCGGTGGCCTCGAAGGTAATGTCGTAGACCTCCGCCTCGCGTTCCAGACCGCCCAGGCTGCGGACGGTCTGGCCATCGCCCGACGCGGTGACGGTGACGGTGTACGCGCCTGTGGTGTCACCTCCCAGCCGGGTGTCGGCGGTGACGTCGACCGACGCCGTGCCGCCCGCGGGCACGGTGACCTGATCGGCGCTCAAGGTGAAGAAGCCCTCGGGTGCTACACCCTGAGGCCCCGTGGTGTCGGTGGACAGGTCGAGGGCCACCGGCTGCGTGCCACTGTTGCGGTAGGTGATCGTCTTGGTGAGCGGTTCGTCGTCCGTGTGCGGAAAGCGCACCCGGCCGAAGTTGATCGAGCCCGGCTCGGAGATCACGGTCTGGCGGACCGCCCGTGCCACGTCGACACGTCCGCTGCCCTGCTCGTACGCGGTGTAGTCACCCTGCTCGGCCGAGCCCATGAGCGCCGCCTTCAGCTGCGCACCGCTCCAGTCGGGGTGCTGCTGGG
Source organism: Streptomyces sp. NPDC057486 (assembly GCF_042802415.1). NCBI lineage: Bacteria > Bacillati > Actinomycetota > Actinomycetes > Kitasatosporales > Streptomycetaceae > Streptomyces > Streptomyces sp. NPDC057486. The sequence goes on from NZ_JBHVEE010000109.1 coordinate 3,056, forward strand.
CGAGCAGCGCCGCCGCACCCGCGACGTGCGGGGTGGCCATGGACGTGCCGTCGAGCGTGACGTAGCCGGGGGCCGGGTGCGGCTTGTCGGCCAGGGTACCCGCGGCGTTCGCCGCGGTGATGCCCACCCCGGGCGCCGTCACATCGGGCTTGATCCCGCTGTCCTCCAGCCGCGGACCGCGGGAGGAGAAGGAGGCGAGGACGTCCTGCTTGTCGACCGCGCCGACGGTCAGCGCCCTCTGGGCGGTGCCGGGCGTGCCGACAGTCTTGCTGCTCGGGCCCGAGTTGCCCGCGGCAATCACGAACAGCGCCTGGTCGGAAAGCCTGTTGACGGCGTCCTCGAGCGGGTTCGGGCCGATGATGTCCGGTGAACCGAGCGACATGCTCACGATGTCGGCGCCCTGCTCGACCGCCCACTCCATGCCCTCGATGATCCCCGACTCCAGGCCGGAGCCGCTGTCGCCCAGCACCTTGCCGTTGAGCAGCTCGGCACCCGTCGCCACGCCCTTGTAGCGGCCGTCCGACGCCGCGCCGGTTCCGGCGGCGGTGGAGGCGACGTGCGTACCGTGGCCCTGATGGTCCTTCGCGTCCACCGAGGGCGTGAAGTTCTTCTCGGCGACGACCTTGGATTCCAGGTCCGGGTGGCTGGTGTCGATACCCGTGTCGAGTACGGCTATTCGCACCCCCGTACCGTCATATCCCGCCTGCCAGGCCTCCGGGGCGCCGATCTGCGGAACGCTGGTGTCCAGCTGGGCGCTCATCACCCGGTCCAGGCTGATGCTCGCCACGCCGGCGGCGGCCTGCAGCCCCGGGGCGGCGGCCTCGGACCCTGCGGCCCCCGTAGCTCCTGCGGCGGAGGAGCGGAGCTGCGCGGTGGCGGAGCGGGTGAGCGACGCCCATACCGCCGAGGCGTCCTCGGCCGGCACGGTCATGGCCTCCCCGTGGACCGCGTCGAGCCGGTGGACGGGCGCGTCGGTCGCCGCGAGCAGCGACTGCGGCGCGGCCGAGCGGGCCTTGGTGTTGGCCTTCGCGTAGTGGTCCTTGCCGTAGGTGACGATGATCGGCACGCCACCGCCCGTCAGTTCCCGGTACTCGGGCCTGCTCAGTTCGGTGACGTCGAACAGGCTCATGTCCAGGGTGTGCGCGGCGAGCATCGCGTCGGCGTCCGCCGGAAGCACGTAGGTGTGGCCGCCGATCTCGCTGATCTGCATGGGCACGGAGGTCCGGCCCTTGGCGGGCAGCACGCCGGCCGCCTTGCCGTGGGCGTCCACCATCACCCGGTCACCGGTGATCAGGGTGACCTCGTCCTTCGGCTGGGCCGACGGCAACGGCGAGGCGCCGGACGGGTCCGGCGTCGGCGCCGGTGTCGCGCTCGCGGTGTCCAGGCCCGCGGTCATGCCCACCATCAGGGCCAGGGCCGTCGCCGCAACGGCGGCGACGGGTCTGCTCCGGGTGGAGCGGGTTATTCGCACAGTGGCTTCCCTTTGTACTTGACTGCCCCCGGCCGCGGAAGAATGCGCCGGAGGCAAATGCCATCGTCAAGATGTCGACTAGGACTTGCAAAGAAATCTGAATGTCAGTTAACTCGTACGTTCACCAGCTCGTTGAGGATCGTCGGGCACCCGCCTGGGCGCTGACACGTTGTTGGGTAGGTGGTTTTCTGACGGTGCGTCAGAGTGTGACGGCCTGTGCTCAGGCCGCGGTGGGTCGGCTGGTGACTCCGGTTGTGCGTGCGAGCTCAGTGAACGCGAGGAGCGTCACAGCCGGAAGTGGCAGTATTGACAGCGTGCGCAAAAAACACGCCACCCATCGCGTCGCTGTTGTGACCACCCCGAACGCCCCCTTGTTCGAGATCGCCGTACCCTGCGAGATCTTCGGAATGCCCCGCCCCGAGCTGATTGACCCGCCCTATGAAGTCACGCTGTGTGCCACGGTTCCCGGCGAGAGAGTCGGCAGTGGGTTCACCCCGGATGCCACGACGTTGGACGCGCTGGAGGAAGCTGACACTGTCGTCGTCCCCGCCTGTGCGGACGTGGACGATGAGGCCGACGAGGATCTCGTCAGGGCACTCAAGGCGGTAGCTGAGCGCGGCGCCCGCGTCGTGGGACTGTGCTCGGGGGCCTTCGCCCTTGCCGCAGCGGGGCTCCTCGACGGAAGACGGGCCACGACGCACTGGATGTACGCAGACAAACTCGCGCGACGTTTCCCTCTGGTTCAGGTCGACGCGGCCGTGCTCTACACGGCCGAGGGGAACATCTTCACGTCAGCGGGGACAGCAGCGGCCATCGACCTGTGCCTCGAACTCGTGCGCCGTGACCACGGCGCCGCGGTCGTCAACGAACTCGCCCGACGTCTGGTGGTCGCTCCTCACCGAGGGGCCGATCAAGCACAGTTTGTCGCGGCGCCGGTGCCGATCGAGACGGACTCCAGCCTGGGGCCCATTCTCGAATGGGCAAGGGAGAACCTCCACCAGCCGCTCAGGCTGGCGGACCTGGCCGCCCGGGCGCACATCAGCCAGCGAACCCTCATCCGCCGCTTTCAGCGCGAGCATGGGCTCCAACCCAGCCACTGGCTGAGGGAGCAACGCTTGCGCCGGGCTCAGTCTCTCCTCGAATCCACACAGTTGTCGATTGAGGAGGTGGCCGCACAAAGCGGCTTCGGTACACCCGCCTCCATGCGACACAACTTCGCCCGATTCCTGCACACATCGCCGATCGCGTACCGCAATTCCTTTGCCAAGTAGGTGACCTCGATACTGGTGCCATCGGGGTCAGTGCCGTACGAGATGCTCAGCACAACTCTGATAGGCGTTGTCAGGTTGTTGTGGACCCTGCCGGGATGACCTTCGGGTTGGCCTGTCGGGGTCGGGGAGGGGCAGCGTGGAGACCGGAGCGGCGCCGTCGTACAAGGGGTTCCGGTTCCCGGCGGAGATCATCGCGCATGCGGTGTGGCTGTACCACCGCTTCCCCCTCAGCTACCGCGAGGTCGAGGAACTGCTGCTCGCCCGCGGGATCACCGTCTCCCACGAGACGATCCGTCAGTGGTGTGCGCACTTTGGACCCCGGTACGCGGCCGGGCTGCGTCGTCGCCGGCCGCGGGCCGGGGACAAATGGCACCTCGACGAGGTTTTCATCAAGATCAACGGGGTGCGGCACTACCTGTGGCGGGCCGTCGATCAGGACGGCGACGTCCTGGACATCCTCGTGCAGTCGAAGCGGGATGCGAAGGCCGCGAAGCGGTTCCTGGCCAAGCTCATGAAGAAGCAGCGCCGGGTACCGCGGGTGCTGGTGACCGACAAGCTCCGCTCCTACAGCGTCGCCCACCGCAAGCTGATGCGCTCGGTCGAGCACCGCTCCCACAAGGGCCTGAACAACCGGGCCGAGAACTCCCACCAGCCGACAAGGCAGCGCGAACGCGCGATGAAGCACTTCCGCTCACGCCGCGCCGCCCAGAAGTTCCTCGCCGCCTTCAGCCAGATCTCGCCCCACTTCCGACCCCGCCGACACCTGATGGCCGCGTCCGAGTACCGCGCCGAGATGACCGCCCGCTTCACCACCTGGGAGCAGATCACCGGCATCGCCGGCCTGCCCGCGGCAGCCTGACCGGCAGGCCTCCACCCGGCCCCACCACGCCCTCGACACCCCCACCCCGAACAAGTTGACAACGCCTGAACGCCCACGCCGAGAGATTCATTCGCAGCGTCCGGGCCGAGTGCACCGATCGGCTCCTGATCTACAACGAGCAGCACGCCCGGCAGGTCCTCGCCGAGTACGCCGAGCGCTACAACTCCGGAAGGCCGCACCGGGCCCTGCAACTGCGAGCCCCTGCCGACGACCCGAACGTCATCCCGTTCCCGGCGCAGCGCGTCCAGCGTCACAATGTCCTCGGCGGACTCATCCACGAGTACAGCGATGCATCCTGACGGAGAACTTTCTCCGGGGGCGGGTCTCGTCAGCGCTTGCTGATGATGTTGATCGTGACGGGGGGCGGCTCCTCCGATGAAGCCGATGGCCGCCACGGCAGGGGTGGCCTCCGTGTGGCCGGTGAGGGCGAGCACCAGGGCGCCGCCCGCCGACAGCAAAGCTGCCTGTACTTGCTGTCGCGGTCACGGAGGAGAAGGCGCAAAGACTCCATGCGTCTGCCCCGATCGGTGGCCAGGTTCCGGGCCTGCTGCACCGCCCAGTCGCGGGTGGGGCGGACGGTGACGCCTGCGATGTGCAGGTGAGTATTCATCAATTCCATTGAAAGCAGTAAGGGAATTGCCCGCCTTCGAGCGGCGGCGTCCTGTCCGCGGAGCAGGGCGCGTAGCAGCCCGCCGCTGATGCCGCCAGGCGTCGTCATAGGTCCATGGTGACCGGGAGCGCAGAGCGCAGCTGCGGCATGCCGGTGATCGTGGAGCGGCCGGCCGCGGCCAGCGCCGCAGGGGCATTCGAATGGCCCTTATTCCCGTCCCGGATGAGAACTGACGGCCGTCGCCCCGCCTGTGTTCAATCGGTCCATGGCATCCGAGCCGAACACTGGAGGAGACGGCCGTGCACGATGACCGCGTGGCAGGGCCTGGGGGACGGACCGTGGTGGTGATCGGCGGCACCAGCGGGATCGGCGCCGCGATCGCAGGCCGCTTCGCCGCCGACGGGGACCACGTCATCGCCGCTGGACTCGACGCCGCGAGAGCCAGGCGCGAGCTGCCCGGCCAGGTGCGGACGGTGGACCTGGACGTCCGGCGGGAAAGCGAACTGCGTGCCTTCCTCGACACGTTCGAGGAACTGCACGTCCTCATCAACGCCGCCGGCGTCATCGCGCGGGGCCGGGAGTTCGACTCTGAGGTGTTCGCCGACGTGGTCGGGGTCAACCTCACCGGAACCATGCGCAGCTGCCTCGCCGCCCGCAAGGCCCTGGCCGACTCGGGCGGCTGCATCGTCAACATCGCTTCCATGCTGAGCTTCTTTGGCGGCGGCCGGGTCCCGGCGTACAGCGCCAGCAAGGGCGGCGTCCTGCAGCTGACCAAGTCCCTCGCGGTGGCCTGGGCGGACGACGGGATCCGGGTGAACGCCGTCGCACCGGGCTGGATCCGTACCGGGCTGACCCGCGAACTGCACGAGAGCGCCGAATCGAACCGCCGCATCATCGACCGTACGCCGATGGGCCGCTGGGGCACGCCTGCGGACATCGTCGGCGCTGTGTCGTTTCTCGCTGGCCCCGACGCCGCATTCGTCACGGGTGCCGTGCTGGCGGTGGACGGTGGATATCTGGCTGCCTGAGCCGAATCCCGCTCCCTGAATTCCCGGAAAGGACCGATGTCCATGGTCATCATTCCCGCCTCCTCCGCCGTACCGCCGGAGATCGCCGTGGCCGCCGTACCCGACGACGACCGGGTCTGGGTGCCGCAGGCGCCGAACGTGTGGTTCCGCCCGCTGCTGTTCAATACCGTGACCGGGCAGTGGTGCAATCTGCTCAAGGTGACCGCCGCCGGCATCGTCTCCCGGCATCGGCATCCGGGGGTCGTCCTCGGCTATGTACTCAAGGGCAAGTGGCAGTATCACGAGCACGATTGGGTCGCCGAGACCGGCCACTTCGTCTATGAGCCGCCCGGCGAGATCCACACGCTGGAGGTGCCCGCGGACTGCCCCGAGATGATCACGTTCTTCAACATCAACGGCGCCATGGCGTACGTCGACGAGAACGGCGAGCAGACCGGCTACGAGGACACCTTCACGAAGATCGACATGTGCCGGACGCACTACGCGAAGAACGGTCTCGGGGCCACCTATGCCGATCAGTTCATTCGCTGATGGCGCCTCAGGAACCTCACGAGAAACAACCTGAACCATTCAACTATCGGTGCGCCGAGGGTAACGTTCTCGCCGATCTCGGTGATCGGAGGACAGCGATGGACCTCAACAGCGTGCACCACTACCGCATCGACTGGATCGCGAGCTTCGTGGCGGTGGCGCGCCACGGCAGCTTCTCCGCCGCCGCCCGGGCCCTCTACCGCTCCCAGCCCCGGGTCAGCAGCCATGTCGCCGCCCTGGAGCGGCTGGTGGGCTGGCGGCTGGTGGACCGCTCCGTGCAGCCGTCCATCCTCACCCCCGAGGGGCGCGGACTGTTGCCGCACGCCGAGGAGATCATCCGCCGACTCGATCTGCTCGCCGAGACGGCGGAGGGGGCGGTGTGCGGGACGGTGCGACTGGGCTGCTATCCGAGCGTCGCGACGTACCTGTACCCGCGGGCGGTACAGGCGCTGCGGGCCACCCATCCGCAGGTGCGCCTGGTACTGCACGAGGGCTCCAGCCTCGAGCTCGGCACGCAGCTCGCGGACGGCGGCGTCGACCTCGCCGTACGCCCGTTGCATCCGCTGGTCAACTCCGACCGGGTGGCGAGCGAGGTGCTGTGGCGCGAGCCGCTCGTCGCCGTGTTCCGCGCCGACCATCCGTTGGCCCGCATAAGGGAGGTGACGCTGGCTCAGGTCGCCCGGCTGCCGGTGATCAGCATCGGGGAGAGCGACGACGGCCACAGCCGCCAGTACGAGACCAACCTCGCGTTCGCGAACCACGGGCTGCACCCCGTGATCAGCGAACGCACCAACCAGCCGCAGACGCTGATCTCCCTGGTCCGCCACGGCCTGGGAGTCGGCATCACGAACGCGCTCGCCATGACCACCGCCAACACCGACGGCGTCTGCCTGGTCCCGCTCGCCGACGCGGGCTGCGAGCGCGTCGTCGCCGCCTGGTGGCGGCTGAGCGAGGGTCCGTCGCCCGCCGTGGAGGCGGTACGGGACTGCCTGAGCCGGCTCTCCCCACCACAGTGGCCGTGGCCGGACGAGGCCGAAGACCGGACCGACACAGCTGAGGGACAGCCGGACACAGGCGAGGACCTGACGGAGACCTCACCGGCGTCCTTGCCCTCGATCTTGCCTTACACCGGATAGCCGCTGGCATCCGCTTGTCGAATACCCGCATACGAGCTCCAGCCTTAACCGTTCCGACAACCCGCTTCTACGGTTTCCCTGGCCGCGTCACCGGACTGGTCACGCCCTGACAGAAATTCGCCTCCGGAATGCGGCGCCTGGCGCAGAAAGCCCTGCCGAAAGCCTTGCAGAGAAACGGAGCCACGACATGACCACGACGCTTTCCGCCGACACCATTACCGCATTCCGTTCCATCGCCACCGCCTCAGTGGCCGACGCGGTCGAACTGAGCGGTCGCCGCGGCTATCTGTCCGGTGGGATCCGGCAGATGCTCCCCGGCACGGGCCGGCTCGTCGGCCCGGCGGCCACGGTGCTTGAGGTGCCGTCGCCCGATCCGGCCCCGCCGGCCCACGCGTTGCGTGCCATCGACGAGTCGGAACCGGGCAGCGTCGTCTGCATCGCCGCCGGCGGCGCCGACGTGGCCGTATGGGGCGGACTGATGTCGGCCGGGGCGGTGGCCAACCGGGTCGCCGGCGCGGTGCTCGACGCAGGTGTTCGCGACATCGAGGAAATCAGCCGCGACTACGCAGACTTCCCCATCTACGCCCGCGGCAGCGTGCCCGCGACCACAGTGGGCCGCTACCGCACGGTGTCCCTCAACGAGCCGGTGGAGATGGGCGGCGTGGCCGTACGCCCCGGTGACCTCATCGTCGCCGACACCGACGGGGTGGTGTGCGTGCCCTCGGACAGCGTCGCCGAGGTGCTTCGGGCGGCGCTGGAGATCGAACGGCGGGAGCGGGAGCAGACCGCGCTGATACTCGAGTCGGGTTCGCTGCGCGGCGGCATCGAGAAGCACGGCCGGATCTGAGCCGTGGACATCCTCGCGGTGGGTGAGCCGCTCCTCGAGTTCAACGCCCGGATCAGCGGTGCCCGGCCGGTCCAGGGCGACGACACGTTCACCCTCGGCTACGGCGGTGACACCTCCAACTTCGCCGTCGCCGCGGCCCGTTCCGGCGCCCGTACCGGCTATGTCACCCGGATCGGCGACGACGACTTCGGTACGGCGTTGCTGCGGCTGTGGGAGCGGGAGGGGGTGGGCACCGAGCACGTCGTGCGCGAGGCCGGCGGACGGACCGGCATCTACTTCAACTCCCGTACGGGGTCGGAGAGCAGGTTCACGTATTTCCGCGCCCACTCCCCCGCCAGCCGGCTTGCCCCGCAGGACATCCCGGCCGACGCCGTCCGCGGGGCCCGCCTCCTCCACCTCACCGGCATCACTCAGGCGATCAGCCCGTCGGCCTGCGACGCGGGCTTTCACGCGATGGAGCTGGCCCGCCGGGCCGGGACGCTCGTCAGCTACGACCCGAACCTCAGGCCCGCCCTCTGGCCGGCCGAGCGCGCCCGTGCCGTGATCATGCGCGGCGTCGAGCTCTGCGACATCGCGCTGCCGAACCTCACCGAGGGCCGGGCCCTCACCGGGGAGGACGATCCCAAGGCAGTGCTCGACGCCTTCGTACGGCGGGGCCCGGCCACCGTGGTGCTGAAGATGGGCGCCGAGGGCGCGCTGCTGGCCCACGAGGGCACGGTCACCCGCATCGCCCCGCACCCCGTGCGGCAGGTCGACCCCACCGGGGCCGGCGACACCTTCGACGGCGCCTTCGCCGCCCGGCTGCTGGACGGCACTTCCGTGCCCGAGGCGGCCCGTTACGCGGCGGTGGCGGCGGCGCTCACCACGACCGGCCCCGGCGCGGTCACCCCGATCCCCCACCGCGACGCCGTCGAGGCTCTGCTCGACGGCGGCCGCCCCCCTGTCCGACCGTCCAGATCGATCAGGAGATGAGTCATGTTGCGCTCGAAACGCCGCCTCGCGGTGACGGCTTGCTCGGGCTTCGTTCTGCTGCTCGCCGGGTGTTCCGGCGGATCCACCGTCGACGACGACGTCGCCGGTGGTGGCGGCAGCGCGAAGGCTCCGACCGAGGTCTCCGCGGGATACGTCTCGGCCATCGACCAGATCGGTCTGCCGACCGGGGTCGAGGCCGGCTACTTCGATGACCAGGACCTCAATGTGAAGCTCGCCGACCCGTACCCGACCGGAGTGGACGCGCTCAATGCGCTCCAGGCCGGCGAGGTGGACTTCGTCCAGGTCGGCACGCCGGCCATCGCCGCCGCCCAGAAGGGCATCGACCTGGCCCTGGTGGGCAACTACACCGGTTCTGCCAGCCGGCGCTCCATCGACGACACCATGGCCGTGGTGGCGAGCGGCAAGTCCGGGGTCGACGGGAAGGATCTGACGACCCTGCGGGGCAAGCGCATCGGCGTCTCCGAGGGCTCCATCAACCACCTCTACCTGCTCGGGCTGCTGGAGAAGGCCGGGCTGAAGGCCGGCGATGTCAAGATCGTGAACACCGAGCCGCCGGACATGGCGGTGGCGCTCAAGACCGGCGGCATCGACGTCGCCATCATCTGGGACCCGTTCCCGATCACCATCACGCAGCAGGTGGACGGCGCGAAGGAGGTGTTGCGCGGCGGCGAGTACATCCCGTTCGTCGGCTACATCGTCACCACGCCCGAGTACGCCGAGGAGCACCCCGACATCGTGGAACGCTTCCTCACCGCACGGGCGACCACGGACCAGTGGATGCGCCAGAACCCGGACAAGGCCGCCGACGCGGCAACCAGGTGGCTGCCGGGCACGCCGACGGACGTGGCCCTGGAGGCGATGCAGCACAACGTCAAGCAACTCGACCCGCGCTTCTCCGCCTGCAACTACCTCGCCCTGGACAGCCTCGCCCAGCTGCTGGCCGCCCAGGGCAACGTCGAGGCTGGCTTCGACGTCAACAAGTACTTCCAGCCCGGCCCGATCCTGAAGGTGATGACCGACGACGCGAAACTCTTCGAGGACCTCCCCGAGATGCCGGCGTCCGCAAGGATCGAGAGCAGCTACGCCTTCGACCGCACGGCGGCCGGGAAGGCGTGCCCGTCGTGACGGCTCCGACCGTGAAGCGGCTCCCGCGGCGGCGCGGCCTACAGACCACCGCCGCGGGCGCGCTGTGGTTCTTCGGGCCGCTCGCGGGGCTCGTGGCGGTGTGGGCCGTCGCGGTGTCGGCGTCAGGGGTACCGGTGCGGGTCTTCCCGCAGGTCGCGGATGTGCTCGGGGCGCTGGGCGATCTGTGGTCGAGCGGGGACCTGTTCCGCCATCTGGGCGCCAGCCTGCGGCGGATGGGCATCGGGATGGCGCTGGCGCTGGTCACCGCGCTGCCTTTCGGCATCGCGCTGGGGGCCAGCCGCGCGCTGTCCGAGTTCTTCTCGCCTCTGCTGCGGTTCTCGGTGGCGCTCGCCGGGATCGCCTGGATCCCGATCGCGACGCTGTGGTTCGGTTACGGCGACCGGGCCGTGATCTTCATCGTGTGGAACGCGATGTTCTTCGCGCTCACGTACAACGCGATGCTCGGCGTCCGGCAGATCCCCACCCAACTGCTGCGGGCCGCACGCAGCATGGGCACCAGCCGGCTGCGGATGTTCTGGGAGGTCCTGCTGCCGGGCGCCCTGCCCAGCATCGTCACCGGGCTGCGGGTAGGCCTGGGCTACGGCTGGCGCGGTCTGGTGGCGGCCGAGATCATCGCGAGCGACGCGGGCCTCGGATACGCCCTGTTCCAGGCGCAGAAGTACTTCCGGACCGACGTGATCATCGCGTCGATGGTGATCATCGGCGTGCTCTGGCTGCTGATGGACCGGCTGCTGCTGGCGCCGCTGGAGCGGCGCACGGTCGAGCGCTGGGGGATGACGGGAGCGGGTGACTCATGACTTCGACCGCTGTTCCGACCGACGGCAGGCGCACGGCGCGCGGCTCTGGCCGGCGCGGGCCGGGAGCCGGCCGGGGACTTGCGTGGTGGGTGTGGCACCGGTGCCTGCGCAGCGGCACGTTCCGCACGCTGGGGCCGTTCGTGCCGGTGGTCGCCTTGTGGTGGCTGCTGGACGCGCTGGAGGTGTTCCCCGAGTCGTTCTTCGTCGGCCCGCCCACCGTGGTGGACAAGATGGGCGAGCTGCTTGAGAAGGGCATCCTGCCCGGCTATCTCTCGGACTCGCTCACCCGGCTGTGCTATGGCGTCGGCTTCGGCCTGCTCATCGGGCTCCCGCTGGGCTTCGCGGTGGCGATGATCCGGGTGGTGCGCCGCGCCTTCTGGCCGATCCTGCTGTTCTTCCAGGCCGTCGCGGACATCGCGTGGCTGCCGATCGTCATCGTGTGGTTCGGCTTCAGCCTCACCGCGGTGACGTTCGTCCTCGTCTACACGATCGTCTTCCCGCTGATGCTCAGCGTCGTCGCCGGTGTCGAGCAGGTGCCGCGCGAGCTTGTGCGGGCGGCGCGCAGCCTGGGCGCCGGCCGCTGGCGGGTGTTCCTGGAGGTGATCGTGCCCGGGGCGCTGCCGTCGGTGGCCGGAGGTGTCCGCACCGGGCTCGGCTACGGCTGGCGGGCCCTGGTGGCCGCCGAGATCATCGTCGGCACGAGCGGTGTCGGCTTCATGATGTTCGACGCCCGCCGGGTCGGCGACATCAGCCAGGTGTTCCTGGGCATGGTCGTGCTCGGCACGCTCTGGTACGCGCTCGACGCCCTGATTCTGGCCCCGTTCGAGCGGGCGACCGTCGAACGCTGGGGGATGGTACGCACGTTGGAGGCGGACGGATGACCGCGCTGGAGATCGACCGGCTGCACAAGGCCTACACGGACACCTACAGCGGTGAGGAGGTCACGGCCATCGACGAGGTATCCTTCGCGGTGAAGGAGGGCGAGTTCGTCTCCGTCCTGGGCCCCAGCGGCTGCGGCAAGACGACCGTGCTGAACATCGTCGCCGGTTTCGTACGGCAGTCCGGCGGCACGGTTGTCGTCGACGGCCGCCCGGTCGACGGGCCGGGGCCGGACCGCGGGGTGGTGTTCCAGAGCCACGCGCTGTTCCCGTGGAAGACGGTGCTGGGAAACGTGGCCTTCGGGCTGCGCATGCGCGGCGTGCCGCGCGCCGAACGCAACGCCAGGGCGCGGGAGTTCCTTGAGCTGGTCGGCCTGAACGGCTTCGCGCACCGGTATCCGCACGAGTTGTCCGGCGGTATGCAGCAGCGGCTCGGTGTGGCGCGGGTGCTGGCCAACGAGCCGGCCGTGATGCTCATGGACGAGCCGTTCGCCAGCATCGACGCGCAGACCCGTCGCAAGCTCCAGGAGGACCTGACGGGGATCTTCGAGACCCGCAGGCCGACGGTCTTCTTCGTCACTCATGACGTCGACGAGGCAGTGTTCCTCTCCGACCGCATCGTGGTGCTGTCCCGGCGGCCCAGCAGGGTGCGGGAGATCGTGAACGTGACGCTGCCCCGGCCACGCCGCTGGCAGGACACGGCGGAGCTCCCGGAATTCCGCCACATCGCGAACCGGGTCAACGAACTGCTGGCGGTGGACGAGGACACAGCGACCGGAGGCGTGGCGGGCAAGGACGTGAAGGGTGGGCACGATGCCGCCTAAGAGCTCGCTGCCGCGCCGGGCCGCGAAGAGCCCGACGCTCCGCAAGATCGCCGTATTGATCGCAATCGTGCTCGCCTACCAGATCTGGCTGAGCGTGCAGGCCCAGGGCAAGGTCGGCCCCGGCGTCGGCGCGGCCCGCGACGACCGCGGCCGCTTCCCGGTCGACGTGGAGCTCGGCTTCGCGCCGGAGCGCTATCACATCCTGCGCCTTCAGCTGCACGGCCGCATCGCGGGCACCGACGGCCACGTCGTGCACCTGCGGGGCGTGGCACCGGCGGGCGTGGACGAGCTGGCCCGCTGGTACTGGATCAAGCACATCGAGGCACCGAAGAGCGAGTCCTGACACAAGAAGGGGTTCCGGCATATCCGATATCGCTGATTCCTCTGACGTGAACAACGTTCAACCGCCTGCTCGTTCCCGCTGTACCCAAGCTCTGCCAGTGGATGTCCCGCAATCCCGACGAGGCGACGGCGCGCCGCTGTGGCGGCGGTGGTCCGGCTCGCCGCCCCGTACGCGAACCTTGGCGCCTCGCTGGCCCGCCGGGCCGCCGAGCGCACCCGCGCGGACGCGGGCGACGGCGGCACGACCACGCTCGTCCTGACGCAGGCGCTGGTCGTCGCCGGGATGCTCGATCGGCGCGGGGAGCGGATCCGATGGCGCTCGTACGGGGCGTGCGGGCACGGTTCAGGCCGTCGCCGGGCACCTCGACGACGCGGCCCGGCCGGTGTCCGGCGCGGTGGCCGCGGCCGTGGTGGCAACCGCCGCGGCCGGGGACGGGGAGTACGGCAACCTGGTCGGCAGGGCGTGCGCCAAGGCGGGCGACCATGGCTCGGTCTCCGTGGAGGAGGCCCATGTGGTGGGTGTGGAGCTGGAGTTCGCGGAGGTAATGTGCCTCGGCGCGAAGCTACTCAGCCCGTTCATGGTCACCCACGCGGAGCGCGGCGAGGCCGTACTGGACGATGCGTACCGGGCAGGATCGCCCATCTCGAACACGCCCGGCGCACCACCGCCGACACTTGGGAGCGCGAGGTGATCGAGCGGCGTCTCGCCCGGCTGGCCGACGGCGTCTGCGTCCTGCGAGTGGGCCGGGCGACGGACCCGGAGCGCGCCCAGCGGATCACCGGTGCCGTGGCGGCGGCCCGGGCGGCACTGGCCGAAGGCGTCATGCCGGGCGGCGGCACGGCCCTCGCCCGGGCGGCGGATGTGCTCGACAACGGGCTCGGCCTCACCGGGGACGAGCGCACCGGCGCGCTCGCGGTCCGCTGGGCACTGGCGGCACCGCTGCACCGGATCGCGGCCAACTCCGGGGCGGACGACGGGCATGTCGCTGCGACGGTCGCGTGGCTGCGCGAGGGACACGCTGGGACGCGACGGCCCGCGCGTACCGCGAACCTGGTCGCTGCGAGGGTACTGGATCTTGTACGCGTGACACGCACCGTACTGCACAACGCCAGCTCGGTCGCCGCGCTGCTCCTCACCGTCGGCGGCCTGATCACCGACCACCGCCCACCCGACCCGGTCCCGCCACGGGCATGGGCATGGGCACCCACACACCAGGGCGGTGAGCAGGCCAACGGGCGTAAAGCACACGGTTATGCGGCTGGACAGGTATACGGCTATTCGGAATGCGGATCGGCCCCCATCCGAAACCAGGACCGGGATTGTCCGCCGTTGGGCGTGGCGGTAGACGGGAGGCATGCTCCGCACCGATCTGCGTCTCGAATGGCTCGTCTCGTTCCTCACCGTCGTCGACACCGGAAGTTTCAGCGCCGCAGCAGAGGTCATCCACCGTTCCCAGCCCCGGGTGAGCGTGCATGTCGCCGCCCTGGAGCGGGAGGCGGGCGTGCCGCTGTTCGACCGGGATCGCCGGCCCGTGTCGCTCACCGACGCGGGCGCGGTGCTCGCCGAGCACGCCCGTACGCTCCTGCGGCAGCTGGCAGGCGCGGAGGCCGCCATGGCCGGCTTCCGCGGTGAGGCCCGCGGGGTGGTGACGCTGGGCAGCTATCCCAGCGCCAGTGTGGCGTTCGTACCCCAGTTACTGGAGCGGATGGCGCGGACCCGCCCAGCGATCAAGGTGATCCTGGTGGAGCGCTCCACGCTGGAGCTCGACGGGGCGCTGGCCGCTGGCGAGGTGAACATCTGTCTGCGGCCCATGGCGCCGCCGGCCGGCCCGTCGGTCGAGTGCCGCCCGCTGTGGCGGGAGGGCCTGATCGTGGTGCACCGCCCGGACCACCCCCTGGCCCGGCTGCCGGAGCCGCTGCCTGTGGCTGACGTCGCCGAGTACCCGGTCATCACCATCGGCCGGCTCGGTTCGCCGGAGGCGATGGGCTTCGAGACCTATCGCGCCTTCCGCGAGCGCGGTCTGGAGCCGAACGCCGTCCAGGCCACGAACCAGCCGCAGACCCTCATCTCCCTGGTCCGCAGCGGCCTCGGCGTCGGCGTCACCAACCTGTTGGCGGTCGCCACCGCCGACACGAACGGCGTGGTGGCCCGCCTCCTCGACGTCCCCTGCGGCCGTCGCGTCGGGGTGCACTGGAGCACCACCAGCCCGCTGACCCCGCCGGCCCGCACCCTCCTGCGCGAGATCGAGGTGTCGGACATCCCCGTTGGCACGACAAAGCTGCACCGATCGATGCATTAGCCCCGGGTATTCAGCGGAATTGGGATGGCCGACGCCCCGACAACAGAAAGGTGCCGTTGACCTGCGGTGCACGGTCCGCTACATCGCTGACTGGAAGATCACCGAGGACGACGAGAAGGCCATCGTGAGGCCGCCTGGGAAACCTCCCTGCACCAGGACGGCAGCCTGCAGGAGGGCTACTTCGTCGCGGAACTGACCGGGCTGAAAACCCGCGGGGGTCGGCCGGGGGTATGCGACTGATCGTGCGCCGCGTCAGACCGACCCATCGGCATCTGAAGAAACTGACCGCGTTCGAGAAGCAGACCGGCTGGCGCTACTGCATCACCGCGACCAACATCTGCCACATGTGGGGCATCGCCGTCTCGGCCCACGCCCAGTTCCTGGACGTACTGCACCGCTCCCACGCCGGCGTGAAAGACCGGGTACGCACCAACAGGGCCACGGGACTGGGCAACCGGCCCTCACAGTCGTGGGAAGTCAACCGCGGATGAATGCTCGCCGCCAACCCCCCGCCGACCTGGATGCATGGCTACGGCCGCTGACCCTGCACGACATCTACGACCTGGCCTACGCCGAGCCGGCCACCATGCGTTTCCACCTCACCACCTGCCCGCCCGCCTCGTCGACCACGCACGCCGCCTCTTCCTACGCATCGAGACCACCTGGCCCTGGTAACCGCGTTCACCACCTGCTGGAACCGGCTGACCGCCCTGCCCGCCGTCACCTGACGACTAATCCATCAACCCGACGGGACCAAATGGAGCGTACGACCTCCAGGTGCCGTGGAACCCCGGCGCAGCCGCAGCGACACACGAAGGCCCCACCTGCCACCAAGCGGGACAAACAGGGCGAATCGACAGCCGGGTCAGGCAATCACAACTGCTGAAGAATCGAGGTTCGGAAACTTTCCGATTATCGAAACCGAATATCCGGTACGCAATTCTTCCGTTCACTCTCAAACGACCTGGGTTCATCCGGGTTCCGAATACGGCCATACGAGCCACGCGCTTAACGCCCGCCCCAGCCCTCCCTACCGTATGACGCACCAACAAAAACCGAATCGACTGGGGCCCGGATGCAGACTGAAGGAATATCCCGAAGAGCAATACTCGGCGGCGGAGCAGCCACGGCCGGCGCGCTCACCCTGGGCCCGCTGCTCGGCAACACGGCGGTGGCGGCCGACAACGCCACACCGGCCGGCGCCGCCGCGGCACAGGCGGCGAAGACCGACTATGCGGCGATCGGCGTACGTCCGCTGATCAACGGACGCGGCACGTTCACCGTCCTGAGCGGCTCGCTGATGCTGCCCGAAGTACGGAACGCGATCGACAAGGCGGCACGGGAGTACGTCCAGCTGGACGAACTCGCCGACGCCATCGGCAAGCGGCTCGGGGAGCTGACCCAGTCCGAGTTCGGGCTGGTCAGCTCCGGCTGCTCCGCCGCGCTGGGACACGCAGCCGCGGCGTGCGTGGCAGGCGGCAACCCCGATCTGCACGTACAACTGCCGGATCTGACCGGCTTCCGGAAGACCGAGGCGATCATCCCGAGGCACTCCCGGAACGTGTACGAGGCGGCGATCAGTGCCACCGGGCTCAAGGTCGTCGAGGTGGACACCCGCGAGGAACTGAAGGCGGCGCTCGGACCGCAGACCGCGCTCGTCTACATCATGGCCATGCCCCGCGTCGATAAGAGCGAACTCGACACCAAGACCATCTGCGACATCGCGCACGCCGCGAACGTGCCGGTGCTGGTCGACGCCGCCGCAGAGATCCTCACCATCCCCAACGTCCACCTGGAGCGGGGCGCCGACCTCGTGGCGTACAGCGGCGGCAAGGCGCTGCGCGGGCCGCAGTCGGCCGGGATCCTGCTCGGTCGCGAGGACCTGGTGCGGGCCGCCTGGGTACACAGCGCACCGCACCACGGCTGGGCCCGTGGGTTCAAGGTGGGCAAGGAAGAGGCGATGGGGATGCTCGCCGCCGTGGAGATGTGGGTGCAGCGCGACCACGAGGCCGAGTACGCAACCTGGACCTCGTGGCTGAAGACCATCTCCCGCCGGGTCTCCGTGGTGGACGGCGTGAGCTCGGAGATCCTCCAGCCTGAGGGACTGTCCAACCGGACCCCGTCCCTGCGGATCCTCTGGAACGCCGCGAAGCTCGGCGTCGCGGGCCAGACCATCGTGGACACGCTGTACAACGGCGCGCCGCGTATCGCCGTCAACGCCGCGAGCAGCGGCGGCCAGACCGGCCTCTCCATCACGCCGTACATGCTGGAGCCCGGCAACGAGAAGACCATCGCCGACGAGGTCGTCAAGCTGCTCAAGAACCCTCCGGCGGCGCCCGAACCACCCAAGCCGCCCACCGTCGACGCGACCGGCACCTGGGCGCTGAAGATCACGTACGCGGCCGGCACGTCCACCGCGCACGAGCTGAAGCTGAGCCAGGACGGCGCGCGGATCACCGGCACGCACAGCGGCGAGTTCGTCAGCCGGCCAGCGACCGGCAGCGTGAGCGGCGCCACGGTGTCCGTGCGCAGCCGCTACGGCGAGGAGCACGGCGACTCGCTCGACTACACCTTCACCGGCACGGTCGACGGCGACGGCTTCAGCGGCGACCTCAGCCTGGGTGAATACCTCGGGGCGTCCTTCACCGCCACCCGTCAGTCCTGACCGGCGGCACCCACCCCCCGCATGTCGTGCACTGAACATCCCCTCCCCCGTATCAGCACTGGAGGAAGTGTGTCCTCGAACCGACGGGACTTCATCCGCAAGACCCCAGTAGTGGCCGCCGCCGTCGCGGTACCGGTCGTGGCGGGCGCCGCCCCCGCGGCGGCCGCCGACACTCAGAGCAGCCGCCGGCCGCACAAGGAGGTGCACTACCCGAACGGCGGCACCCCGCCGGAGAACCCGCTGTTCAGCCCAATTGTCACGTACGGCGGCATGGTGTTCATCTCGGGCATCGGCGCGCACTTCGAGGGCGACATCCGCGCCCACACCGACCACGTCCTCAACGAGGTCCAGCGCTACCTGGAGTCTGTCGGCTCCTCCATGGAGAAGGTGCTGAAGGTCAACGTCTACCTCAACTCGCTGGACGACTACGAGGGCATGAACGAGGTCTTCCGCGGCCGCTGGGGCGCCGCGCCCGGCGTGCGCACCACCATCGCCGCCGCCGGGGGCATCCCCGGCAACTCGCTCGTCGAGATCGACTGCATCGCCGTCATCTGACCACACATCAGCTGAGTTTGGAGTCCATATGCACGCGAGAGATCAATTCCGCCGGGTGACTCTCCCGGCGGCACTCACTCTGGCGCTGGGCGCCTTGATCGGCACCACGATGACGGGTGGCGCCTCGGCCGCCACCTCCGGCGGCGAGGCCGCCGAGGCGTACGACCTGGTCGTCCGGAACGGCCACGTCATCGACCCGAAGAACCACGTCGACGCCGTCCGCGATGTCGCCATCAAGGACGGGAAGATCGCCAAGGTCGCGGAGCGGATCGATGCCTCGGCCGCGAAGAAGACCGTCGACGCGTCCGGGGAGTACGTCACCCCGGGCCTCATCGACCTGCACGCCCACCTGTTCCCCGGACCGGAAGACGCCTACAAGAACGGCTGGGCCGGTGTGGCGCCCGACGGCTTCACCTTCCGCTCCGGCGTGACCACCGCGGTGGACACTGGCTCGTCGGGTGCGCGCAGCTTCGACCTGTTCAAGAAGAACGTCATCGATCGCTCCAAGACCCGGGTGCTCGCGTTCCTCAACATCGTCGGCGAGGGCATGGCGGGCGGCGACTATGAAAGCGACCTGGGCGACATGGACCCGGACATGGCCGCGGCGAAGGCCAAGGAGAACCCAGACACGATCGTCGGCATCAAGACGGCGCACTTCACGGGGCCGGAGTGGACGGCCGTCGAGAACTCCGTCAAGGCGGGCGAAGAGGCGGACATCCCGGTGATGGTCGACTTCGGCAACAACCGCCCCCAACGCCCGTTGGAGCAGTTGCTCACGGAGAAGCTCCGCCCCGGCGACATCTACACGCACGCCTACTCCGGGCTGCGCGGCGAGCTGGGCAAGGACGGCAAGCTCAACCCGGGCATGTGGAAGGGCCGGGAGCGGGGCGTGCTGTTCGACGTAGGCCACGGTGGCGGCAGCTTCGGCTGGGACGTCGCCATCCCGGCGGTGGAGCAGGGCTTCCTGCCCGACACAATCTCCACCGACCTGCACATCGACAGCATGAACTCCGGCATGAAGGACCAGTCCAACGTCATGTCGAAGATGCTGACGCTGCGCATGCCGCTGAAGGACGTCGTCAACGCCTCGACCTGGGCTTCGGCGAAGGCGATCCAGCGGCCCGAACTGGGGAACCTCTCGGTGGGTGCGCCGGCCGACCTCGCGGTCTTCACGCTGGAAAAGGGCAAGTTCGGGTTCGTGGACAGCTTCGGCTGGCGCGTCGACGGCAACCGGAAGCTGTTGGCCGAGGTGACGGTCCGCGCCGGGAAGGTCGTATGGGACCTGAACGGCCAGGCGGCCCAGAAATACACACCGGCGGCGAGCCGGTTCACGGCAAGCACGGACGAGCACTGAGGTACGGACGTGTTCTGACGCCCTGACGCGAACGGACGACGGGGCGGGGTGCCGGGCGCAGCGCTCGGCACCCCGCCCCTCTCGCACACTCGGCCGCCACAAACCGCGGGCCTCTTGGTGCACACCCTGGCTCCGGTCCTTGTGAGGGCCGGGAGAGGGTGACCGATCATGGTGAAACCGATCGTGTGCACGTCCGGAAGGAGTGCACACGACCGAACACACTGGTGCACAAGGTCCGCACCGGGTGTCGCATATCGGGTACGGCGGCTCGCCCTCCGCAGGGACCTGACTGGCCGACAGCTACCGTCTGGCTGGAGTGGAGTTGAGTGGCGTGAGAGCGCCTCAGTTCGCCTGCCATAGCCCGTGTCCAATCTTGCGTGCAAACCCCCTGTGTGCGGCGTCCCGCAGCGCATTGCCGACATGGGTGTCGCTCATGCCGAGGGCTTCTTTGACTTCCTTGTTGGTGACTGGTCTGTCCGCGCGCACGGCCAGGTATTCCGCTACCTCCTGGGTGAACGGGTTCTCCAGCTGTCGGATCTTCAGCGTGCGCGTCTCCGCTTGCAGAGCGGCGCGTGTCTCCTGGTCAACAGCGCGGTGAGCGTATGCCGCTATCGACGCGTACGACTGGCTCACAGCCGCGAGGGCCGTCGCGTCGGCGTGTCGGTCCTCCTGTAATGCGGTGCATGCCGCGTCGGCCAGCCACTCCGCCCGCTGTATGGCGCTCAGGTGCGCGAAGTTGGGTAGATCCATCGTGAGGCAATCCCTCCGCCACGGCAATTCGGAGGATGCCTCCGAAACTTCGTCAGAAACGATCCTAAGCTCCGGACGCATTCCGTCTCAGCGGCGACGGCCGAGCGACGGCAGCCCTCCCGAAACGGTTCGGACGCTGGTGGAGTGCCCCTCGGTAACAGGAGCCGCACGGGTCGGCGCTACCGGAGGCTTCGGCTCACGGAGTGGAGGCAGGGTGAGCGGCTTCCTGCGCTGCCGCGCCATGACCTGCGAGTCGGAAGCACCACACGCAAGCAGTTTGCCTGGCGCCTGGTGCGAATAGAGGTGCCCCGTACGGCGGTTGGCCTTCGTTTTCGCTCCGCACCGCGGGCACGTGAACGGTATGGCGTCAGGGTTCCGCATCTTGGTGCCCTTCCTCGAAGCGAGTTCGCCCCCTGCTCACCCGCAATTTGAGGAACCCTATCCAGACTGCAGGCGATTAACACACGTTATGCGCTTCCCCCAGAACGATCCTAAGGATCGGCCCACCTGACAGGTAGACGCCCAGCCGGTCTCACGGTCGCTTCGGTAGCCGACGTGGCTCCGGCGGCCGGCTCTCCCACGCCCGCTCCGGATCCACGGCCGGCGGTGTACGTGCCGAATATTGCATCCGTGCTGGTAACAGGCCTGATCCGGGGTCAGGGTTGTGCAGCTGATGCGTCAGCCTTTCGCGCGGGGAGGGGCTTCTTGGAGCACGCCTGGACCGAATGCGAGGATGCTCAAACTGTGCTGTTGCGACTGCCGTACCTCGCCCTGTCGACCGCCTTCAGCTTCATACGACTGTTACCGATGGGCGATCGGGAGAAGGATCTGGAGATCCTGGCGCTGCGCCACCAACTCGTCGTGCTGCAGCGGCAGGTAGGCAAGCCACATCTGACCTGGCCCGACCGGGCGCTGCTCGCCGCACTGCTGCACCGCCTCCCCCGGGTGCGGCTTCGTCAAATCCATTTGATCGTCTCCGCTGACACTGTGCTGCGCTGGCACCGCGAGCTCCTGCGCCGACGCCACGCCAAGGCCTCCCGCCCCAAGCGCCGGGGTCGGCCCCGCACCGTCCGCTCCATCCGCGCCCTGGTCCTGCGCCTCGTGCGAGAGAACCCAGAATGGGGCTACAGGCGCGTGCACGGAGAACTCGCCGCGCTCGGCATCAAGGTCGCCGCTTCCACCGTGTGGACCATCCTCAAGGAACACGGCATCCCGCCCGCACCCGAACGGGGGCACACCACTTGGGCCGACTTCCTGCGTTCCCAGGCCGACGCCATCCTGGCCGCCGACTTCTTCGGGACCAATACCCTCACCGGAACGACCCTGACCGTCCTCGCGGTGATCGAACACGCCACCCGCCGCGTGCGGGTCCTTGGCGTCACCGCCCACCCGACCGCGGCATGGGTCACCCAACTCGCGAGGAACCTGGCCATGGATATCCAGGACGCCGGAACGAAGATCAAATACCTGATCCGGGACCGCGACGTGCGCTACCCGGCCGGCTTCGACGGCGTCCTGGCCGAGGAGGGAATCAAGGTCGTGCAAACCGGGGTGAGAATGCCCCGCATGAACGCGATCATGGAGCGCTGGATCCGCTCGTGCCGGACTGAACTCCTCGACCGCACCCTGATCTGGGACCATGCCCACCTGCTGCACGCCCTGCGCGAGTACGAGGCGTTCTACAACGCGCACCGCCCGCACCGCACCCTCGCCGGCGCCGCACCCCTGCGCCGGCTGCCCGAACCGATCACCGAACCCGACCGGCTCGTCCACCTTGACGTCCACCGACGCGACCGCCTCGGCGGCATCCTGCACGAGTACCAACATGCAGCGTGAGCAGCACGGATGTGGTTCTCGGCACCTACAAGGTCGCAGGGGTAGGCCGACGGGGGGGCCGGGGCGGCGGCCGGTACCGCGTCGGCCTTCTTGCCGGGCAACGTCAGCACGGGGAGGCTGACGTCCGGGAGGCCGCCGCGGCGACGGGGCAGGGGCCTTGCTGGCTGCGCCCACGGCCTCGGCGGAACGGAGGCAGCTACCGCTTGGCGGCCACGAATCCCCACTGGTCGACCGGTTCGCCGACGACAGGCTCTTCGGGGCGCCACAGGCTGATCGAGCCGAAGCCCGGCTCCACCAGCTCGAGTCCGTCCGCAAAGGTCCCCATGACCTCCCTGGGACGCGAGATGTACGGCATGGCGCCGCCACTGGCGTACTCGTCGGACCCGGCCTGCGTCTCCGGAGTCTCGATGGTGTCGCACAGCATCAAGTAGCTGCCCGCGGGCAGCGCGTCCAAGTAGCTGCGGAGCAGCGCCGCGGCCTCGCCCGAGTCGGCAACGTGTCCCAGCGTCGAGAGCACCATTACGGCCACCGGCCGGTCGAGGTCCAGCGTCCGGGCGGCCTCGCGCAACACAGTCTTCGCGTCCGTCAGGTCCGCGTGCACATAGTCCGTCGCCCCTTCAGGCCGGCTGGTCAGCAGGGCACGCGCGTGAGCCAGGACGATCGGGTCGTTGTCCACATACACGATGCGTGCTGTCGGCTCGACGTCCTGGGCGACCTCGTGCGTCGCGTTCGCGGTCGGCAGACCTGTGCCGAGATCCAGGAACTGGCGCACCCCGGCCTCACCGGCCAGAAAGCGCACTGCTCGCGCCTGGAATGCCCGCGAGGCGCGCGCTATCTCGATGATCTGCGGGTACAGCTCCTCCATCGTAGCCCCGAGCCGACGGTCCACCTCGTAGTTGTCCTTGCCGCCCAGCCAGTAATTCCACACCCGCGCCGAATGCGGCGTGCCCGTTTCGATTCCGTCCACCGGCGTCCGGATGCCTTGCTCGTCAGTCATCGGCCCTCTTCGTGTCACACATCGGTTGCGCGGACGGCACTCGTACCGCGCACGCCCATGCTTCCTCACCAGCATCGTCCGCACCAGCCCGACAAGGGAGTAACTCCCTTGTCGGGCACGGACGCAGAACGGGGCGCACCCGTCCGGGAAGAGCGCGCGGTGCACTCGTGCCGACCGTGCATCAGGCTGCCGAGGATCACCGGGGTGAGACCGGCGCCCGGAAGCGGCTCCTTCAGCAAGGCGGACGGTGGTGTCGTTACTGATCCCGCCGTGGTTCGCGGACGTTGAGGCGCGTGGTGTGCAGCCGCCGCTGCGGTACGCCAACGGGGGTGCGGCGCAGGGTGGTGCTCGACGGCACGACACAACTGCAACCGTTAGGTTGCAGTTACGGGCTCCGATGTGCAATCGTTGAGTTGCGGATCGATGCGCGGGAAACACCCGAGGGAGGAAGCCATGATCGACACCACCTACACCGACGCCGAGCTCACCGAGCTTGACCGGATCTCCCGGCAGATCGACATCGACGCCCCGGCAGAGCGGGTCTGGGAGTTGGTCGCGCGCCCCGGCTGGTATGTCAACGACGGCGCGGTCGAGGCCGACCCGGACCTGTGCTACGAGGGCGACGTGGCTGTGTTGCGCCATCCGACGCTGGGCGAGTTCCGGTTCCGGACAGTGACGCTGGACAAGCCGCGCTACGCCGCGTTCCGCTGGATCGGTACCCCGTTCCGGGATGAGTCGACGCCCTCGACCCTCGTCCAGTTCTGGATCGACGAGCGGGACGGCGGCGGGGTGACGCTACGCGTCGTCGAGAGTGGATTCTCCGGCCTCGCCGACGACCCGGCCGCGTGGCTGAAGGAGCGCGAGGGCAACGACAAGGGGTGGCTCGCCGAACTGGAGGCCGCGAAGGTGTTCGTCGAGAAGTCCGCGCCGGCCCCGACGACGCAGCCGTGACCGCCACTCTCCCCGTCGTGTGTGCCGCGCTCGGCGATCCGATGCGCTGGGAGATCCTCACCCGGCTCGGCAAGGGCCCGATGTCGGCGTCCGCGCTGGCCCGGGTGCTGCCGGTGAGCCGACAGGCGATCGGCAAGCACCTGGAGGTGCTGCGCGAGGTCGGGCTGGTCGAGTCCGAGCAGCGCGGGCGCGAGGTCGTCTATCTCGCGGTCGGCGTCCGGCTCGGCGAGCTGGCCCGGGAACTGGACCGGATCGGCCGCTCCTGGGAGACCCGCCTGCTGCGGCTCAAGGAACTGGCGGAGCGCCCCGGCCCGGCAGCCCCAGAAGCCTCCGAGTGACGGAAGACGACTGATGACTTACGACGATTGGACACGATCGTGACCGAGCACGACAGCAGGAGAGGGGACCCCGACCGCGCGCCGGCGCTGCCGCCGGTGGCCAAGCGGGCCGCCTTCCAGGCCGAACTGGACAAGCTGCGAGTCCGCGAGAAGGCGCACACCCGGGAAGGCGACGCGATCGCCGCGGCCCGGCGCCGGCTGCCCATGGTCGAGGTGGCCGCCGACCTCGAACTGACCGGGCCCGACGGGCCGGTCACCCTGCTCGACGCGTTCGAAGGGCGCCGGCAGCTCATCGCCTACTACTTCATGTGGCACGACGGCCACGACGCGGCCGGGCAGTGCGAGGGCTGCACCTGGGTCACCACCCAGGTGCAGGAGCTGTCCTACCTGCACTCCCGCGACATCACTTACGCGGTCTTCTGCCAAGGCCCGTACGAAGAAAGCCGCCGCTACCGGGACTTCATGGACTGGGAGGTGCCGTGGTACTCGGCCCTTCCGTCGCATGACGAGCTCCTGGTCGGACGTCACGTCGGTATGATGCACCTGGTCTGCTACCTGCGCGACGGCGACCGCGTCTACGAGACCTACTGGACGACGCTGCGCGGGGTGGAGGCGACGGACTACAGCTACGCGCTCATGGACCTCACCGTGTACGGACGCCAGGAGCTGTGGGAGGACTCGCCCCCCGGCTGGCTGCGTGGCCAGGGAACACCCGCCGACCACGTCGGCCTGCGGAGCAACGGACGTCCCATCCCCCAGTGGTCCCGCATCGAGGCCGGGCGCTCCGACGACCTCACGCCTCGACCATGACGGCACAGTCGGCTCGCAGTCCCGGGTGGTTGGCGATCAGCCGCCGGTTCCCAGATGCGCCAGAAACCCTCCACGGGATGATCTTGGAGTCTGGGTAGGCCGTTACGACTCGACGTCCGGCGTGAGGATGCAGGCCGGGCGGTGGTGCGGGATGTCGTCAACCTCTTGGAGGTCGGCGAAGTCAGCGTGCGCCGCCTCGACGGCCTCGGGGTACGTCTCCTTCTTCTCGTGTTCGGCGAGCGCGCGGTAGATGCTGTGCTCACCGCCGCAGGGTCGCCGAGTTGTGCGTCGGCTTACGGGCTGCCCCGCGATTGATGGCGGGGCAGCCTGTAAGACGTCACGGAAGATCGGTTAGGTACACGAGCCGACCGTCCGAATTCGCTTGTCCGCCGTTCCGAGTCCGGCTTACCGTGCCGTAGTGGATCTCTTCTCACGCTCTTGGACAGCATTGCGCACGGCGGTCGCCGAACTACCGGACGAGGACTTCGAGCGACCGTCCGGTTGCACCGGCTGGCTCGTGCGAGACCTGGTCTGCCACCTGGTCATCGACGCCCAGGACGTCCTGATCACTCTGGTCACACCCACCGGAACCGAACCGACCACGGACGCGGTCACCTACTGGGACCTCTTGGACGAGCCACCGACGGGCGAGGACCCCCTCGATGCGCTGATCCCCCGGCTGGCCGCCGCATACGGCGAGCCGCGGTGGCTCAAGTTCCACCTCGACGACGTGGGTTCCGCCGCGGGCCGAGCCGCCGAACTCGCCGATCCCGCCGTCCGCGTCAGCACCCAGGACAAGGTGCTGACCGTCGGCGACTACCTGTCCGCGTACGTGCTCGAATGGACCTTGCACCACCTCGACCTGATCGCGCATCTGCCGTCGGCCGCCGAACCGCCCGCCGAGACCCTCGTCGCGGCTCGCACGTCGCTGGAGAAGATCGCCGGGACCCCGTTTCCCACCTTGTTCTCCGACAAGGACGCGTTGCTGATCGGCACCGGACGTCGCACGCCGACCGACGCTGAGAAAGCTCCACTGGGTGATCTCGCCGCAAACCTCCCGCTTATCCTCGGCTAACGACGTTGTTGAAGAACGGGAGCGTGACCGTGACATGGAAGGGGCCGCACGGGTTGGTTCTTCGAGTGTGATCAAGAAGAGGTGGGCCCGTGCGGCCCTGTCCCATCCTGCCTTTACCGGCATCTCCCGCACACATCTCGGCGGTTTGATCGAGGAGTTGGCCCCTCGGTGGCAGGCCAGGCGGGAGAACCCGTCGACGGCGGAGTGCAGGTAAACGTACCCGCCCTTGGCGCCGGCGGTCTTCGCGCGCTGGGCCGCCTTGGCCTGCGCAGAGCCGCGGCCGTGGGCCCACCATCCGCCACCGTTGGGGATGCGTCCGACCTTCTTGACGTCCAAGTGGACCATGTGACCCGGATAGCGGGCCGCGATGCGCCCCGGCGGGCGTCGGTTGGCGGACCCGTCAGGGTCGAGGAACCGGCGGTGGTTAATGCCCAGCCGCGCCAGCCACCGACCCACGGTGCGTTCGCTGATCCGCACTCCCTCGCCCGACAGCTCGAGCGCGATCCTGCGGGCGGACCACTTGTTGTTCCGCCGCAGTCGCTCGATCTGTTCGACGATCTCAGGCGGGGTCTGGGTCGGTGAGGAGTGCGGGACTCTGGACCGGTCAAGCAGCCCGGTCTCGCCGTACTCGTCGTACCGGTTCTTCCACTTGGACAGACAAGCTCGGGAGACGCCGGCCTCGGCAGCGATGTGGGCGATCGGCCGGGTGCGGCAGCGGTCGACGAGCCTTCGTCGTCCCTCGATACTCAACGGGGCGTTCGTGTGCGTCACTAGAGCACCTCGCTGCTCCGACCCGCTGCGATCACACCGCGCAAGGGGAACGCGACGAGTAGCGCGACCAGGACGAGGAGTCCGCTTGCCCAGAGCGGCCCGAGGTCCCCGGCTGCCGTGCTGAGGGTCGTCGCGGCGATGAGGGGTCCGACGGCGGCGCCCACGTTGAGTGCGGCGGTCGCATAGGAGCCGGCCATGGTGGGCGCTGCTGCCGCCTCGTAGAGGACCCGTGTGATCAGCGTGCTGCCCAGCGCGAACGACAGCGCGCCCTGGACGAATACGAGGGCGAGCAGAGCGGTCGGCTTGTCGGCCAGCACGGCCAGGGCCGGCCAGCCGATGAGCAGCAGCGGACCGCCGACCGCGATGACCGGTCCGGGATGCTGGTCGGACAACCGGCCGGCGACGGTGACCCCGGTGAAGGAACCGGCACCGAAGAGCACCAGGGCGACAGAGATCCACAGCTCGCCCAGCCCGGCGGTGTCGGTCACGACGGGGGCGAGGAAGGTGAAGCTCGCGAAGGTTGCCGCGTTCACCATGGCGCCGAGCAGCATGGTCAGAAGCAACCGTGGCCTTTTGAGCTGCGCGAGTTCCGCTCGCAAGGCCGGTCCGTCGGCAGCGTTCTGCTGGATACGGCGTGCTGGGATCCCTTTGACGATGCCGATGGCTGCGGGCAGGCAGAGAGCGGCGACGGCCCAGAAAGTGGCCCGCCAGCCGAACAGTGTGCCGAGCACCGATCCCCCGGGGACACCAGCGACCGTGGCCACCGTGGTGCCCGACAGCAGCACAGCGAGCGCGCGTCCCTTCTTGTCGGGCGAGACAAGCGTGGTGGCAGTCGTCAGCGCTACGGCGAGGAACCCCGCGTACGCGAGCGCTGCGACCACCCGGGTCACAACCAGGACCGGGAAGCTCGAGGTCGATGCGCCCACGACGTGGGCTGCCAAGAACACGAGGACGAACCCAAGAAGGCTGGACCGTCCAGGCCAGTTGCGGGCAAGCCCGGCCATAAGCGGGGCACCGACGATCATTCCGATCGCGAAAGCCGAGGTGAGCATGCCTGCTGTCCCGACTGTCACGTCGAGGTCCGAGGCGATGTCCGGCAAGAGGCCGGCGAGCATGAATTCCGAGGTGCCCATGGCGAAGACCGCCACGGCGAGCAGATACAGCGGGAGAGGCATCGAGTGGCTCCGAGGTGAGGAGAAGCACGAGAAGGTCATCTCGTCACCGCGGTCAGCACCCAGGGGCGCACTCGTCCGGCCGCAGAACGCGGCGAGACGGCAGGACTACGAACTCAGTGGTTCAGGGGGCTGACGGCGTGACCGAAAGCCCCCACCTTGTCTGACTCAGGACTCGACATGGCTCGCACGGTACCCGACCGATGCTCGTCGAGGCACATCGGTTTCACAGCTGCCGACATGTGTCACCAACGTCATGTCCCGCAACACCTAGGCGCCCCACCCAGGAGACCCAATCGGCGGTCGCGGCAACCGGGTTCCCGGTGCCGACACACGAGCTGGTGCTCGCAGGGGCGACAGTGACGGAACGGGACTCGAAGCCAGCGTCCTCGTCTCTGTACCGGGATCTGCTGGGTGGCCGGCCGACGGAGGTCGAGCAGATCTCCGGGAACCTGGTGGCGAGGGCGCGGGCCCTGTCCGTACCGACACCGCGCTGGACGCGACGATACTGCAACTGCGGGTGCACCAGCGGCGGTTGAGCGGCTGAGGCCGGCCACGCGCCCCCTCCGCGCCCGCTCAGTTGTAGTGGTGCTCAGGCGGCGGCGTGGTCGTGCATGTCAGCGGCCCGTCCGCCGGGACGATCCGCTCCACCGAGCCGGGGTTCATATGGACCGAGGCCAGCTGCGCGGCGTTGAGGTAGCCGATGAACAACTGCTTCCCGGCCGGCATCGCGGCCGGAGTGAAGGTGAATGTCACCCTGCCGTCGTGGCTCTTCTCGCCCTTCATCACGTTCGAGACTCCGGGCCCGGACCCGCTGGGACTCAGCTTCCCGTCGTCGTGCGGCCCCTTGCAGAACACACCCTCCTTGATCAGGACTGGGAACCCGGCCTTGCGCAGCGCCTTCTCCAGACCCGCGTGGTCGCTGAAGTAGGCGGCCTTGTCCCAGGTGGCAACGACGGTGCCGTCCTTCTTGGTGTCGACGGTGTACGCGGCCGTCTGGATGTGCACCGACCCCGCGCCGGCGCTGTCGCCGGCCGACGGTGGAGCCGTCGAAGGGTTGCTCAGCGCGGGCACCCCGATCGCGAGGGCCGCGGCGGCCGCGACCCCGGCCGTGCCGACAAGGCGGCGCCGATTGCGACGGGCGCGGCCGGCCGCCTCGATCCGCTCCACCGGCGTGGACATGGTGATGTCGTCGAGGGAATCCCTCAGTGCGTTGAGCACCTCGTGCTCGCTCATGGTCCGACCTCCTGGTCGTTGGCGGTGCCGTCATCGGCGGTGACGAGTTGGCCGCGCAACGCCGATACGGCTCGCGACAAATGGGCGGTGACGGTGCCCTCCGCGATCCCCAGCACCTTGGCCGTGGCCCTGGTGTCGAGGTCGAGGAAGACCCGTAGCGCGATCACTTCCCGCTGCCGCTGCGGCAGTTGACGCAGCACGGTGAGCAGACCAGGGTCCAGGCCGGGCTCGGCCTCCCGCGGATCGGGCACATCGGGCGCGCCGTCCTCCAGCGCGACCTCCTTCCGTCTCCGCCGCCACCACGACACCCGGGTGTTCAGCGCCGTGCGCACGATCCATGCGCGCGGTGCCAGGTGTCGGCTGACCTTCGGCCAGGACACCCAGGCCCGCGTGAACGCCTCGGCGACCAGATCCTCGGCGAGCTGCCGATCGCCCACACTCGCCAGGACCGCCCGCAGGCAGACATCCTGGCTGGCTCGGTAGAACTCCTTGAACTCGAGCTGCTTCACACCCCCTATACGCCGCAGCGTCCCCACACACTTACCTCCCCGCCCTGTGAGTAATTGGCTGGGGGCCGTCCGGCCCCGCCAGGCGTCGGATCCCACCACCGGAGGTTCTCGCAGTCATGGGTAACGCGTACACGCTCCAGCTTGACGATCACCGGCACTCGGTTCCCGCCCGCCGAGGCCAGCAGCACCATCGCGCGCGGATAGCGCACCGAGTTGGTGCTACCCCGGCGCACGATCTGCTGCAGCCGCTGCCCCTCCTGATCGGACAGTCTGCGGACTCGAACGGGCTCTGCCACCGCGCCTCGACCTGTCGGATGGGTCGTCGTCGCCTGACATCCAACCGGCCCCGCACCCGCCACCGCGAGCCGCAACACGGTGAACCATCCCGGTCACAGCAGGGCTCTACTACGGCGCGTATTGAGTTGTGATCAATCGGCGGTCCGGGTGAGGTCTTTGATCCAGATCATCGAGGCGCGCAGGTGGAGGCTGGCGAGGTAGCTGTCCGGGGTCTTGTCGTAGCGGGTGGCGATACCTCGCCAGGTCTTGAGCTTGTTGATCAGGCGCTCGACGGTGTTCCGTTCCTTGTAGAGGTCGGTGTCGTGGCTGGGCGGCCGGCCGCCTGCGGAGCCCTTCTTCTTCCGGTTGGCGGCCTGGTCCTTCTTCTCCGGGATGACCGCCTTGATGCCGCGTCTGCGCAGATGGGATCGGTTGCCGCGGGATGAGTAGGCCTAATGGGCAGTGAAGCGGGGCACCGCCAGGCCCACCCCGGCCCGTCGAGGCCCTGCAAGAGACTGCGGGCCCCGCTTCAGCAAGCGCCTTACATCGTGGTGGTGATCGGTGCCGGGAAGCCGCAGAGTAGGCCTGGGCCCTCGAGCCGTTGGACAAGCGCCGGCCCCGGCACCGTTCACCACCACGAGACCGGACGCAACTACCGCATCCCGTCCAACGATCGGATCGTTGAAGTCCGTGGTCCGAGCCACTTGCGGGGATCACCTCTTACAAAGCCTGGAGCCGCCGAGCTCCTGAGCAGACCGAGGGCCCCGCGGGTCGCTGGGGTCACGAACGGCACTGTCACGTTGTTGGGGGCGGCTGGTGTTGAGGTGTGCCGGGGCGTGCTTCTCCCGTTCGCTGACCGTTGTCAGACGGTCGCGGGGCAGCC
>NZ_JBHVEE010000110.1:0-33500 GCF_042802415.1 Streptomyces sp. NPDC057486
GTTACGGTCTCCTTGCTCATGGGCCGGTCGAAACCGCTCTGACCGGGACCGTGCCCGCGCAGATCAGCTTCAACTACCTCGGCCAGTTCGACGGGTCCTTCGCCGGGAACTTCGCCGCCTTCACGGACCTGGCCGGCCCCGATGTGGATCCCGCCAATGACCGCGTTCATCTCATCGACATCGTGAGCAGTGTGCAGGACGGCGAGCTCCGTATGGAGTGGACCTACAGCGGGGCGGCTCATGAGGAGGAGACGATCCGGCGGGTCGCCGAGCACACGCTGGACGCCCTGCGGGAGCTGGCCGGTGAGGCGGCCCGGCCCGGCACGGTGGGCTACAGCCCCTCCGACTTTCCGCTGAGCGGTCTGACACAGCAACAGGTCGACGACCTCGTCGGCGAACTGCACACGCTGCCCGCCTGGCAGAACAGCCGGTCCGCGCGTCCGCTCGACGACTGCTACCCGCAGACACCCACCCAGCAGGGCATGTGGTTCCAGAGCCAGTACGCGAGCGGCGAGGGCTTCTACCACGTGCAGAACGTGCTGCGGATCGATCAGGAACTGGATGTGGAGGTCTTCCGGCAGAGCTGGGCCGAGGTCATGAGGCGGCATCCGATCCTGCGGACCGGTTTCCGGACCACGGCGGAGAACGACGCCCTCCAGCTGGTCTGGGCCGACCTCCCGGTCCCCCTCGACATCCAGGACTGGCGGTCCGAGAGCCCCACCGGCCGGCGGGACCGCATGGAGAGCCACCTGCGGGAGGACCGCGTCCGGGGCTTCGACCCGCAGGACGCCCCGCAGTGGCGGATGCTCCTCGTCCGCACGGCCGACCAGCGGTACGAACTGGTCTGGAGCGCCCACCACGCCATCCTCGACGGCTGGAGCATGAGTCTGATCCTCAAGGAGGCCGCCGAGTGGTACGGCGCCCTCAGCCGGGGCGGCCGACTGGACCCGACCCCCGCGCGCCCCTACCGGGACTACGTGTCCTGGCTCCAGCGGCAGGACCTGCGCGAGGCCGAGGAGTACTGGCGCGAGACCCTGTACGGCGTCGAGGAGGCCACCTCCCCGAAGACGGGGAAGCCGCTGGACGCGCCGGACGGCGGACCGGGTGAGCCGGCTCCGTACGCCTGGACCGACGGCTTCCTCGACGAGGAGGAGACCACGGCGTTGCAGGACTTCGCGCAGCGGTGCCGTCTCACCCTCAACACCGTTCTGCAGGGCTGCTGGGCGCTGCTGCTCGGCCGCTACGCCCGCACGGACGACGTCGTCTTCGGAACGGTGGTCTCCGGGCGTCCGGCCGACGTGGAGGGCGTCGAGCGCATGTCCGGACTCTTCATCAACACGCTTCCCCTGCGCGTGAGGCTGCCCGAGCAGAGCAGCGCGCTCGGCTGGCTCCAGGACCTGCAGGAACAGAACCTGCGGATGCGGCAGTACGAGTACAGCCCGCTGAGCGAGGTCCAGCGGTGGAGCGGGCTCCCCGTCGGCGTCCCCCTCTTCGAGAGCCTCTTCGTCTTCGAGAACTACCCGGAGGGCGAGAGCCGTGACGACGCCCTGCGCTTCGAGGCACTCGGCTCGCAGGAGCAGACCCACTACCCGATCAACACCGCGATCACTGTGGGCGAGCGGATAGGTGTCAGCATCCTCCACGACACGCGCCGGTTCGACGGGCGGACCGTCGAGGCGATGATCGGGCACCTGCGGCAGATCTGCCACGCGCTGGTGACGGAGCCGCAGCAGAGCCTCGCCCGGTTGACCCTGCTCACCGACGCGGAGCGTGCCCGGGCGCTCGGCGAGTGGAGCACCGCGACCACCACGGGCGTCGAGCCCGTGCTTCTGCACGAACTGGTCGAGGCGCAGGTGCGGGCCACCCCGGACTCGGTCGCCGTGGTCCACGAGGACGGGCAGCTCACCTACGCCGAGCTCGACCGCCGCGCCAACCAGCTGGCCCACTGGCTGCGGGACCGCGGAGTGGGGCCCGACGTCCTGGTCGGACTGTGTCTCGAGCGCTCCCTGGAAGGCATCATCGGTCTGCTGGGCATCCTCAAGGCGGGCGGGGCCTACGTCCCCATCGACCCCAGGTACCCGCTCGACCGCATGGAGTACGTCGTCGAGGACGCGCGCCTGCGCCTGATGCTCACCCAGTCATCCCTGCTGTCCAGGCTGCCGGGTGGAGGACTGGAGACCCTCTGCCTGGACACCGACTGGTCCGTTGTCGCCTCCGGGCCGGTGACGGCGCCCGCGACCGCGGTGACGCCGGAGAACCTCGCATACATCATCTACACCTCGGGGTCGACCGGACGGCCGAAGGGCGTGATGGTCGCCCACCGGTGCGTCCAGCACATCGTGCCGTGGATCCGCCGCCACCCGTGCTTCGACAGGCGCCAGAACGTCCTGCAGGTCGCGTCCACCAGCTTCGACTTCTCCGTCTGGGAGATCCTCCTGCCGCTGGTGACCGGCGGCACGCTCCACATCCCCGCCGCAGGTGTACGGATGATCGGCACCGACCTCCAGAAGATCCTGGCCGAACGGGCCATCGAGAGCCTGAACTTCACACCGGGCGCGCTCGCCACCCTGCCGACCGACGACCCGCTGCCCCACCTGCGCACGCTGGTCGTCGGCGGCGAGGCGTACTCGGCGGACCTCATCCGGACCTGGGCGCCCGGACGTACCTTCTTCAACGTCTACGGGCCGACCGAGACCACCGTCTTCGCCACCGGGGGCCTGACCGACGAGCACCTGGACGTCGTCCACATGGGCCGGCCGATCACCAACGTGCGGCTCTACGTGCTCGACCCGTACATGCAGCCCGTCCCGGCCGGGGTGCCCGGCGAACTCTGCATCGGCGGCGTCGGCGTGACCCGGGGCTACATGAACCGCCCCGATCTCACCGCCGAGTACTTCGTCGCGGACCCGTTCGGCGCGGAGCCGGGCGGCCGCCTCTACAGGAGCGGGGACCTCGTCAGATACCTGCCCGATGGCAGCATCGAGTTCGTCGAGCGCATCGACAACCAGGTGAAGATCCGGGGCTTCCGGATCGAGCTGGGAGAGATCGAGACGGTGCTCGAGCAGCACCCGCTGGTGCACCACTGCGCCGTGCTCGCCCAGCCGGACGGTCCGGGCAGGCGCCTGGTCGGTTACGCGGTGCTCGACCAGGACTTCCGGCACGCCGCCGAGGCGCAGGAGACGCTGCGGGCCCACCTGAGGGAGCAGCTGCCCGCCTACATGGTGCCGTCCGCCTTCGTGTTCCTCGACGAGCTCCCACTCAACAGCAACGGCAAGCTGAACCGCCGGGCGCTCCCGCTGCCCGAGGACGGCCCGGCGGCCACGCTCCCGGCGAGCGCGCTCCCGCGGACCCGTACCGAGGCGAAGCTGGCCGAGATCTGGGAGGAGGTGCTGGGACACCGCCCCGTCGGCGCCTTCGACGACTTCTTCGATCTGGGCGGACACTCACTGCTCGCCGTGAAGGTGGCCGCCCGCGTCCGCCGGGTCTTCGGCATCGACCTCCCGGTCCGGGTCCTGTTCGAGCAGCCGGCCCTCTTCCGGGTCGCGGCCGAACTGGACACCCTGCTGGAGGCGCGGGAACCCTACGCCGCCGTCCCCCTGGTGCCGGTGCCGCGCGACGAGCCCATCTCCGCGACCTTCGACCAGCAGCGGCTCTGGTACATGGATCGCCTGCACCCGGACAGCTCCCTGTACACCGTGGGCTGGCTGCTTCACCGCCCCGTCGCGGTGGACCCGGCCAGACTCCGGCGCGCACTCGAGGAGCTGATCGCCCGCCACGAGATCCTGCGGACCACGTTCCGGGAGGGGCAGGGGCGGGTGTGGCAGGACATCGCGGAGACCGGGACCGTGGTCCTCACCGAGGCCGATCTGTCCGCGCAGCCGCCCGAGCGGCGCCCCGAGTCGGTGAAGGCCGTCACCCGCGACCTGTGGACGCAGACCTTCGACCTGGCCGAGGGACCCCTGTTCCGCACCCTGCTCGTCCGCCTGTCCGACGACGAGGCGCTCCTGGCCTTCAGCGCCCACCACGCGATCTTCGACGGCTACTCGGTCGGCATCCTCAACGAGGAACTGCTGCGGATCTACGACGCTCTGGGGCCGGACGGCCCGCCGATGCCGGCCCCGCCGGCCCTCCAGTACGCCGACTACGCGGTGTGGCAGCAGCAGTGGCTCGAGGAGGAACGGCTGCGGCCGCACCTGCGGTACTGGAAGGAGCAGCTGGCCGACGCGCCCGCGCTGATGTCGCTGCCGACCGACCACCCCCGGCCGGCGGTGCAGGACTTCCGGGGCGCCAACCTCACCCGCTCCCTGCCGCCGGAGCTCGTCGAGCAGCTCGCGAGCGTGAGCGGCACGAACCGGACGACGCATTTCGTGGTGCTGCTGAGTGCCTTCGCCATCCTGCTCTCGCACTACAGCGGACAGGACAAGGTGGTGATCGGCATCCCGGTCGCCAACCGCGGCCGCGTCGAGACCGAGCCGCTCATCGGGTTCCTCGTCAACACGGTGGCGCTCTGCGTCGATCTCGAGGGCGACCCGGACTTCTCGGACGTGCTGGCGCAGGTCCGCTGGAAGCTCCTGGAGGCGCAGAGCCGTCAGGAGGTGCCGTTCGACCGCATCGTCGAGGAGCTGAAGCCCGAGCGAAGCCTCAGCTACAGCCCCGTGTTCCAGGTGATGTTCACCGGTCTCGACAAGCTCTTCGAGGAGCTGCCCGGGACGCAGGAGCAGCCCGCCTGGATCCACGACGTGACGGAGGACGGCATCGGCGTCGCCAAGTTCGACCTGGGTCTCAGCATCCAGCAGCGCGACGGCGAGCTGCAGTACACCTTCGAGTACAGCACCAGCCTCTTCGAACGCGACACCGTGGCCGGCATGGGCGAGCACCTGCGGATCCTCCTCGAAGCGGCTCTGGCCCGGCCGCGGACGCCCGTCCGGCGCCTCCCGCTGCTTCCGGAGACGGCGCGGGCGCGGATCGTGGAGGCACGGAACGCCACGCGGGACGACGACGCCCTGCGGCCCGTGTGCCTCCACGAGCTCTTCGCGGAGCAGGTCCGCCGGTCGCCCGACCGCATCGCGCTGTCCTACGAGGACCAGCAGGTGAGTTATGCCGCGCTGGACCGGCGTGCCGACCGGCTGGCGAGGACGCTGCGCGACCTCGGCGTGGGTCCGGAGTCGCGCGTCGGCGTCTGCATGCACCGCTCCCTCGACCTGGTGACCGGTCTGCTGGCCGTCCTGAAGGCCGGCGGCGCCTATGCGCCGCTGGACCCCGACCACCCGGCCGAGCGGCTGGCCTACATGTCCGAGGACGCCGGGGTGCAACTGGCGCTGGTGGAGCCCGGGACCGCGGACCGCGTGGGCTTCCTGGCCGAGCGCGGAGTCCGGCTGGTCGAACTCGGCGGGAGCGACACGTCCTGGCCGGAGGCGAGCCCCGATCCCCTGGACGTCGCCGTGAGCCCGGACAACCTGGCCTACGTGATCTACACCTCCGGCTCCACGGGCCGGCCCAAGGGCGCGATGCTGTCGCACCGTGGCATCTGCAACCGTCTGCTCTGGATGCAGGACACCTACGGCCTGCGGGAGCACGACCGCGTCCTGCAGAAGACCCCGTACAGCTTCGACGTGTCGGTCTGGGAGTTCTTCTGGCCTCTGATCACCGGCGCGCACCTGCACCTCGCCCGCCCCGAGGGGCACCGCGACCCCGCCTACCTGACCGAGCTGGTCGAGCAGCAGGGGATCGGCGTCCTCCACTTCGTGCCCTCGATGCTGCAGGCATTCCTGCAGCAGCAGACCGTGCCCCGGCAGTGCCGGGGCGTACGCCACGTGATGTGCAGCGGGGAGGCACTGCCCCCCGAGGTTCAGGAACAGTTCCACCGGGCCCTGCCGGACACCCGGCTGCACAACCTCTACGGGCCCACCGAGGCATCGGTCGACGTCAGCTTCTGGGAGTGCCGGAACACCGCGGGGGCGACCACTGTCCCGATCGGCCGTCCGGTGGCCAACACGCAGCTGTACATCCTGAACGACGCGATGGAGCCGGTGCCGGACGGTGTCATCGGGGAGCTTCACATCGGTGGCGTCCAGCTGGCGCGTGGCTATCTGGGACGTCCCGACCTGACCGCCGAACGGTTCGTCGCCGATCCCTTCGGCCCCGGACGCCTCTACGCGACCGGCGACCTGGCCCGGTACCGGCCGGACGGGGTCATCGAGTACGCGGGGCGCAAGGACCACCAGATCAAGATCCGCGGCTACCGCATCGAGATCGAGGAGATCGAGGCCGTCCTGGCGGACCACCCGGCCGTCCGGTCCTGCCTGGTCGTGGTGCACGAGGTGACGTCCGCCGACAAGCGGCTGACCGCCTTCCTCACGGTGAAGGACGGCCGGGAGGCGTCTCAGGACGAGCTGAGGGCGCATCTCCTCGAACGGCTCCCCGAGTACATGGTGCCCGCCTACTTCGTGCAGCTGGACGAGTTCCCGCTGACCGCCAACGGCAAGGTCGACCGGAAGGCGCTGCCGGCGCTGTCGGACGTCGTGCAGCAGGCACGGGCGGGCGAGAGCCACGTCGATCCCCGGACCGGGACCGAGGAGGCGCTGGCGCAGCTCTGGGCCCGCCTCCTGGAACTGGACCGCGTGGGGATCCACGACGACTTCTTCGCCCTCGGCGGCCACTCGCTCCTCGTGGCCTCCATGGCGACCGAGGTCCAGGAGACGTGGGGCATTCCGCTCATGCTCACCACGGTCTTCAAGAACCGGACCGTCGCGGCACTCGCACAGGTCATCGACCAGAGCGTCGAGGAGGGCGACGACGGCGAACTGGACGCGGCGGAGCTGTTCGACCTGCTCTGACGGCTCCGGCGCAACCCTCGTCGCTCTCCCCCCGTCCCGCACGCCCGCGAAGGAGAAAAGACAGTGTTCGCTGCGGAGACCACCCTGATCAGTCCCCGGATCGCCCGAGTGGCGGCGGCCCTCGATGCGGGCGACCGTCAGGCCCTCGACGTGTTCTGGAAGGAGGTCGAGGAGTCCGGCACCCCGCTGATGGAACAGGTCGGGCCCGACGACTCCCGGACCCTGGTCACTTTTCTGTGGCGTGACCCCGGAGACACCGAGAACGTCGTGGTGCTCTTCTGCAGCGCGCCGAGCGGTGACTTCAGTGAGTTCCGGATGGACCACCTGCCGGGCACCGACCTCTGGTACCGCTCCTACTTCCTGCCCTCCCGACTGCGGACCACCTACCTGTTCTCGGTCAACGACGCGATGGTGCCGTTCAGCTCCTACGCGGAGGTGCTGCAGCGTCTCCCGGAGTACCGGCCCGACCCCCTGAACCCCCGTGACTACACGCTCATGGGCAATCCGAACGAGTTCAAGGTGTCGGTGCTCGAACTTCCCGGGGCCCCGAAACAGCCGTGGAACATCCCGCGCCGCGGGGTGCCCAAGGGCACCAGCCGCATGCACACCATGGACAGCGAGATCCTGGGGACCCGGCAGCACGTCACCGTCCACGTGCCGCCCGGCTACACCACCGACGGTGACGCGTACAACGTCTTCGTCCTCTTCGACGGATGGTCGTACTACAACTTCGCCGCCATCACGACCGTGCTGGACAACCTGCTGTACGCCGGCGGCATCCCCCCGTACGTCCTGGTCATGCACACCAACGAGGACCAGGACGTCCGCGCCCGCGAACTGCCCTGCCACGAGCCGTTCAGCGAATTCCTGAACCGGGAGCTCATGCCGTGGGTCCACCGGAATTACCACATCACATCCGACCCGGCGCGCACCGTTGTCGGCGGCTCCTGCTTCGGCGGCCTGGCGGCGACGTACGCGGCATTCAGGACGCCCGGGAGATTCGGCAACGTGATCTCCCAGTCGGGGTCGTTCTGGTGGCCGGGGAAAAACGTGCCCGGCCGGGAGGAGGAGTGGCTCACACGGCAGTTCGAGAATAGCCCCCGGCTTCCCATTCGATTCTCCATGGACATCGGGAGCCTGGAGCGGGCCATTGTCGACTACGACCCGATGACGACCCATCAGAACATGCGCGACGTCCTCGTGGCGAAGGGCTACACGGTGGACTACAGCGAATACATGGGCGGCCACGACATGATCTGCTGGCGCGGCACCATCGTCGAACGCCTGCTCTCGTTCCACCCCCGGCCGAAGGACTCACCCGCCCCAGGACGGTGAGACCGCGGAATTCCGCCCAGCGCACGAGAACCGCAACCGCTCGAGAAAGGTGAGTCCGATGAGCAATGCCACGATCACGGTGCTTCCGGGGGACGGCGTCGGGCCGGAGGTCACCGCCCAGGCCCTGGCGGTGCTGCGCGCCGTGGAGGAGAAGTACCGCCACACCTTCACGGTCCACGAGCGCCGCGTCGGCCTCGACGCCATCGAGGCCGAGGGGACGGCCATCTCGGACGACACCTTCGAGACCTGCGCCCACAGTGACGCGCTTCTGTTCGGAGCGGTCGGCAGCCTCCCGGCGGGGCAGACCCGCAGCGGCGGTCCCCGGCCCGAGCAGGCGCTCTTCCGCCTCCGCAAGGAGTTCGGGTTCTTCGCCAACCTTCGGCCGGTGCGCCCCTTCGAGTCCCTCTACGCCGCGTCCTCGCTGAAACCCGAACACCTCAAGGGCACGGACATGGTCTTCGTACGGGAACTGTCGGCCGGCCTCTACTACGGGCGCCTGGAGTCGGTGCCCGGCAAGCCCAGCGAGATCCGCCGTACGGCCCGGGGAACCGAGGCCGTCGACACCCTGCTGTACACGGAGGAAGAGATCGAACGCGTGGTTCGAGTCGCGTTCGGGATCGCCGCCGCCCGCGAGCGGAAGGTCACCTCGGTCGACAAGGCGAATGTGCTCAGTTCCTCGGTCCTGTGGCGGGAGGTCGTCGAGCGGGTGGCGGCCGATCATCCCACGGTGACCTTCGAGCACATGCTGGTCGACGCCTGCGCCATGCGGCTGATCCGGACTCCCGCGGACTTCGATGTCATCGTCACCGAGAACCTGTTCGGCGACATTCTCACCGACGAGGCGTCCATGCTGACGGGCTCCATCGGGATGCTGCCGTCGGCCAGCCTCGGCGCCCGGCGCACCGAGTCCGGCATGTTCGGCCTCTACGAACCCGTCCACGGCTCGGCCCCGGACCTTGCCGGCCAGGATCGGGCCAATCCCGTCGGCGCGATCCTCTCCGCCGCCCTCCTCCTGCGTCACTCCCTCGGCCTGGAACGGGAGGCCGCGGCTGTCGAGGAGGCGGTCGAGCAGGTGATCCGCGAGGGGTGCCGGACGGAGGACATCGGCGAGGGGGTGCACGCGGTCGTCGGTACCGGGGAGATGGGCCGGCGCATCGTGGAACGGCTCCGGCAGTCCTGAACTCCCGCCCGTTCTCCATGCCCTTGTGGGACGCAACGACAACTGGAGGTCGTCCGCGCATGACGTCACAGAGTTCCTCCCCGGAGGTCTCCGAAGGCCTCGCGGAGCAGCGCCTGCTCGTCCGCCGGGCCCGCGCCGAGATGGTGCGGCGCCACCGGGCCCGGCAGGCGGACACCGCGGAACCGCCCATCCGGGTCATGGCCCGCCTCGTCGACGACCTGGAACGGGAGTGCGCGGAGCGGAGGTTCGACCCGGTCGCCACCCGGCTGGAGATCGTCAACCGGACGATCGGCGATGTCAACGTCCGGCGCATCACCGAGTGCGAGGGGGAGGAGGGAGGCCCCGGCGACTACCGGATGCTGGGGGACGAACTCGGCATCGCGCTGCCCGGGGAGGACATCAACGGGTACACCGCCTCGGGCAAGGGCTACGTGTGGCTGAGGGAACAGATGATGGACGCGGAGCGGCAACTCCTCGCCTCCGGCTACGACCCGCGGATCTACGACATCCAGGGCGTTGGCAACCCGGTGCTGCGCGGCCTGCTGGCGGAGGACATGCGCCCATGGGGGGTGAAGGTCTCCGCGGAGAACGTGGCTCTCGGCCTGGGCGCGACGGACTGCATCGACAAGATCCTCCGCGGCCTCGCCCACTTCGCCCGTCTCGACTCCCGGACGCCCGGAGCGATCCTCTTCGCGGCTCCCGGGTTCAACATGCCCGAACTGCAGGCCGTGGCCTCGGGGTTCCGGCTGCACAGGGTGCGCACCCGGGCCGAGGACGGGTTCAAGCTGACCGAAGAGCTTCTCGCACGGCACCTCGACGACAACCCGGATGTCGAGGTCGTCTACCTGACGGTGACGAACAACCCGACGACCTTCGCGTACACGCCGGATGAGCTCTCGGCCGTCATGGCGGTTGTAAGCCGCTTCGCGCAGCGAGGGCGCCGGGTCCACGTTCTCGCCGACCTGGCTTACATCGGCACGGGCCGGCCCGCAGACGACGAGGCCCGCATGCTCAGCCTCGCCTCGGCGGCCGACGTGGCCGACCAGATGATCTACGTGAACAGCTTCTCCAAGACCTACACCCTCACCGGGGACAGGTTCGGCTGGGCCGTTTTCGGCGATCCGAAATTCTCCGTCGCCATGCGGTCGAGCTGGATGAACAGCGTGAGCTGTCTGCCGGGAGAATGGCAGCTCCGCTTCATGGCCTATCACGCGCTCTTCCGCCAGAACCCACAGATCATCGAAATGATCCGCGGCCTCTACCGTCTGCGCCGCACCCGGCTGCGCGCCCAGTTGCAGCGGTTCGACGAAGAACACCATGTTTTCGAACGTGTCTTTGTCGACGACGACGCCACCATCTACAACTGGAGCCGGCTCAGGGCCGGTGAGGATTCCTTCTCCGTCCTGGAGAAGACCGGGATCGCCGGGATTCCCGGCTCCACCTTCGGTTATTCAGACGACTACATCCGTTTCTCCGTCGGCATTCTTCCGGTCGTGCCGGATTGACGGCAACGCGCCGGCGAGGCAGTCGAATCCCCGAGAAGGAAAGCGAGAGACCATGCACAACGAAACGAGATCCGCGAAGACTGACATCAACAGCCTCGACGTCCCGGTCAACTTCAACTGGAACAGCGACGAGAGCCCGCTCTCGGCCCTCCCCACGCGCATCCCCGGCGAGCCGCTCGCCGCTCAGGTCGCCAGGACGCAGATCTTCTCGGAGTGTCTGCGCGACGGCCTTCAGGGCATACCCGGCTACCCGACGGTTGACGACATGATGCGGTACCTGCATCTGCTCAGCGACTTCGGCATCACGTACGCCACGGTCGGCATCTACCCGGGCGAGTCCAACAGACTCAGCGCGACGATGAAGCAACTGCTCGCCCGCATGCGGGACGAACTGCCCTCCATCGTGCCCTCCGTGCTCTCCATGTGCACGGAGGAGTCCCTGCGGTGGACCGTCGAGTGCAGGGAGATCCACCCGCGCCTCGAGTCCGTCGTCTTCATGGGCAGTGCCCCCTCCCGCCGTCTCGTCCAGGGTTGGGACCTGGGGTTCATCCTGAACGGGCTGGAGACCTTCATCAAGAAGACCGTGGAGATGGGCATCCCCGTCGTCGCGGGCACCGAGCACACCTCGCAGACCTCTCCCGAGGACCTGCGCGCCATCACCCGCGTCCAGGTCGAGAGCGGTGCGTACATCGTCGCCATGGCCGACACCATCGGCGTGATCCGCCCGCTCGGCACCTACCGGCTGGTGCGCTTCGTCCGCGAACAGCTCGACGCCCTGGGCGTACCCGAGATGCAGGTGGACTGGCACGGCCACCGCGACACCGGGAACGCCCTGGGCAACGCGATGGCGGCGGTCGCGGCAGGCGCCAGTCGCATCCACGTGGTGTCGCGCGGTGTCGGCGAGCGCTCCGGCAACGCCTCGCTCGAGGAGGTCGTGCTGAACTTCGCCGCCATCGAGGAGGAGGCCGGCCTGCCCGTCTCGTGGGACATGTCGCAGTTGCTCCGGCTGATCACGTGCTACCAGGAGATGGTCGGCGTCGCCCCGCCGGAGCACGGAGTGCTCGGGAAGCGCTACAGCCACACCTCCTCCGGCATCCACACGGCCGCGATCCTCAAGGCCCACCACCTGGCCGACCGAGCCAGGGAGGCGGGGAACGCGGAGCTGGAGGGCGCGCTGCGGGAGATGTCCCGGACCGTGTACTCCGCGGTCGACCCGGCCGCCGTCGGTGGGGTCCCCTCCGTGGCCGTCAGCCCGTGGAGCGGCGCGAGCTCGGTGAAGCTCGCCTGCATGCTGAGCGGGCGCGATCCCGGGGAGCTCTCCCCGGAGACGGTCGAGGGCCTGCTGGCCCGCGCCAACGAGCTGGGCCGCGAACTGACCCCTGAGGAGCTCGAAGAGGGCTTCGCCGGCATGCACGCGCCGCACGGAGCCTGAGCGCCCCTTCTTCCCGAGACGACATGCACCCCTGAGGAGAGAACCGCACGATGCCACAGACGATGTTCGAGAAGATCTGGGACGCGCACGTGGTGCGTGACGAGCCCGGAGAGATACCGATGGTGTACATCGACC
This sequence comes from Streptomyces sp. NPDC057486, assembly GCF_042802415.1. Taxonomy (NCBI): domain Bacteria; kingdom Bacillati; phylum Actinomycetota; class Actinomycetes; order Kitasatosporales; family Streptomycetaceae; genus Streptomyces; species Streptomyces sp. NPDC057486. Next base: position 12,424 of record NZ_JBHVEE010000110.1, read on the forward strand.
GGCATCTCACGCACGAGGCGACTTCACCGCAGGCATTCGCCGGGCTGCGGGAGCGCGACCTTCCGGTGCACCGCCCGGACAGCGTGGTCGCGGTGATCGACCACAACGTCCCCACCATGCCGGGCCGCCGCCTGATCGACGTGGTCGACAGCCAGAGCGTCATGTGCATCGAGACGATGGAGGACAACGCCCGCGAGTTCGGCGTCAGGCTCCTCGGCATGAACGACGTCGACCAGGGGATCGTGCACGTCGTCGGCCCGGAGCTGGGCCTCTCGCTGCCCGGCATGACGGTGGTGTGCGGGGACTCCCACACCTCCACGCACGGCGCCCTCGGTATCTTCGCGGTGGGCATCGGCACCAGCGAGGTGGAGCATGTCCTGGCCACCCAGTGCCTGCTGCAGCAGAAGCCCCGCACGATGAACATCAGCATCGACGGGACGCCGGCGCCCGGGGTGACAGCCAAGGACATCGCCCTGTTCGTGATCCGCCGACTCGGCACGGACGCCGGCACCAACCACGTCATCGAGTTCAGCGGCTCCGCGGTCCGGTCCCTGACGGTCGAGGGCCGCATGACGCTCTGCAACATGGCGATCGAAGCCGGCGCGCGGGCCGGCATGGTCGCACCCGACGACGTCACCGTCGAGTACGTGCGCGGGCGCCGCTTCGCACCCTCCGGGGAACTTTTCGAGCGTGCTGCGGAGCAGTGGAAGCAGCTCGCCGGCGACCCGGGCGCCCGCTTCGACGCGGAACATCACCTGGACGTCGGCGACCTGGTCCCGCAGGTCACCTGGGGAACGGACCCCGGCATGGTCGTCGATGTCACCGGAACCGTCCCCGACCCGGCCGCCGAGAGCGACCCCGTGACCCGGGCGGGAATGGAGCGCGCCCTCGAGTACATGGGCCTGGAACCCGGTCAGCGCGTCCAGGACATCGCGGTCGACACCGTCTTCATCGGCTCGTGCACCAACTCGCGGCTGGAGGACCTTCGCCTGGCGGCCCAGTACGTCGTCGGCCGGCGGGTCGCGGCCGGTACGCGCGCCATCGTCGTCCCCGGCTCGATGAGCGTGCGCCGCCAGGCCGAGAAGGAGGGGCTGGCGGACGTCTTCCGCGAAGCGGGCTTCGAGTGGCGGGAGGCCGGATGCAGCATGTGCATCGCCATGAACGGGGACCGTCTCTCCCCCGGAGAGCGCTGCGCCTCGACCAGCAACCGCAACTTCGAGGGACGCCAGGGCCGCGGCGGCCGCACCCACCTGGTGAGCCCGGTGACGGCGGCTGCCGCCGCCGTGACCGGCCGCTTCGCCGATGTCCGTGACCTCTAGGGCGTGTGCCGCGACCCCTTGTGATCCACCGCACCGGACGCCGCGAGCTTCCCGGTGAACCTTTCCGGTCGCAGCACTGGACAGACACGCAGAGAAAAGGATCTCCGTGGAGAAATTCATCACGTATCAGGGCACCGCGGTGCCGCTCATGCGGTCCAACGTCAACACGGACGACATCGTCCCCGCCCGCTTCCTCAAGTCGATCCGTCGTACCGGCTTCGCCGACCACCTGTTCGCGAACTGGCGTTACCTCGAGGACGGCCGCACTCCCGACCCGGAGTTCGCCCTCAATCAGCCCGGTCACGAGGACGCCGGGATCCTGGTCGCGGGCGAGAACTTCGGCTGCGGTTCCTCCCGCGAGCACGCGCCCTGGTCGCTGCGGGAGTACGGATTCCGCTGCATCATCGCCCCGAGCTTCGCGGACATCTTCCACAACAACTGCTTCAACAGCAGCATTTTGCCGGTCGCCCTGGAACCGTCGGAGGTCGATGCGATCTGCACCGCCCTGGCGAACGCCACATCGCCGACCCTGCACGTCGACCTCCCGGCCCAGACCGTGACGACCGCCGACGGCCAGGTCTTCCGCTTCGAGATCGACCCCTTCAAGAAGAACTCGATGATGGAGGGCCTCGACAACATCGGATGGTCCCTCTCCCACAAGGACGAGATTCTCGCCTACGAGTTGCGCCGCCGGCAGGAGGCGCCCTGGCTCTTCGCCTAGACCGTGCCGCCGTGCGGCGAACCGTTCCCGACAAAAGAGACGGAAGAGCAATGGAAGAAACCCGCATGAAGGTGCTCGTCAACGACGAGGACCAGTACTCCCTGTGGCCGACGTACCTCGACGTTCCCTCCGGGTGGAGGGAGACGGAGAAGGCCGGCTCGAAGGAGGAGTGCCTTGCCTACGTGAAGGAAGTCTGGGTCGACATGCGCCCCAGGAGTCTGCGTCGGCAGATGGAGGAGACGGCCGGCTAGCCGGCTGGATCACCGAGCTCGTCAAAAAGCCCGTAGCAGTCATGGAGGAGTCATTCATGGACGAACTTGTCGAGCGTCTCTCCAAGGAGGGGCAGAAAGTCGTCGTCGGCGGCCCGTCGCCCTCCCTGGAGGAGTTTCAGCGGCGCCTCACCGAGATGGGGTACGTCTTCGTCAAGTTCCCCGATTCCGGCGGGACCACGGACCTCGGGGTGCGCGTCGACGAGGCGGCCACCGACCTCGGCGGCGCCGACTTCGCGAAGGGCACCGGCAGTGTGCACGTGGAAGGGACACTGACGCTCAACTACGTACAGGTCCGCTGCCTGGCCGACATCGACCTGACGTCGCTCAGCGGCAGCGGACACCTGGTGGCGCTCGCGCCGTGATGGCCGGCGGTCCGCGGCCCGGGTGAGGCGGGTCCTCGCACGGCGGTCGAGCGCACGACATGCTCGCCCGCCGCGCCGAGGGCCCGCCGCCTGCTCCGGCGCCCCGGCTCGTCACTTCGGACCCGGGAGGGCCGCGATGATCCCGACGGCGGCGGCGCCCGGGACGGCTCACCACGTGCTGAGGCACACGTACGCCTCGATCGTCCGGCCCACCTCATGCCGGTGGCGGGCCGGAAGGGGCGTCGGTCGATCGATACTCTGCTCGATGGTCAGGGCAACGGAGACGTGGTTCCGAACTCCCCGGATTCTCCCCAGGCCGGTCCGTGAGCGCTCACCGCGCATCCGAAGTGTTCAAGTGGCAAGGATTCAGGGCATGTTCACCACTCGTCCCACCCTCCAGGGCACCTTCGGCATGGTGTCCTCCACCCACTGGCTCGCCTCGCAGTCCGCCATGGCGGTCCTGGAGGACGGCGGCAACGCCTACGACGCCGCCGTCGCCGCAGGATTCGTCCTGCACGTCGTCGAACCGCACCTCAACGGCCCGGCCGGTGAAGTGCCGGTGATCCTGGCGCCCAAGGACGGCGAGGTGCAGGTGCTCTGCGGCCAGGGTCCGGCCCCGGAGGGCGCCACCATCGCCCACTACCGCTCCCTCGGTCTCGACCTCGTCCCCGGTACCGGACCGCTCGCCGCCGCGGTCCCCGGCGCGTTCGACGCCTGGATGCGGCTGCTGCGCGACCACGGCACCAAGTCGGTCGCCGAGGTGCTGCGGTATGCGATCGGATATGCCGAGGACGGTCACGCACCCGTCGAGCGGATCGGTCAGACCGTCGAGACCGTCCGCGAGCTCTTCGAGACCGAGTGGCAGTCGTCCGCCGACGTCTACCTCCCCGGCGGCAAGTCCCCGAAGCCGGGGGAGCTGTTCCGCAACCCCGCACTGGCCGCGACCTGGCGCCGCCTGATCACCGAGGCCGAGAAGACCGGCGGCGACGACCGCACCGCCCAGATCGACGCCGCCCGGAAGATCTGGAGCGAGGGCTTCATAGCCGAGGCCCTGGTCCGCCAGGCCGCCCGGCCCACCCTGGACACCAGCGGCGCCCGCCACACCGGCACCCTCACCGCCGCCGACCTGGCCGGCTGGTCCGCGTCGTACGAGGCGCCCGCCACGTACGACTGGAACGGCTGGACGCTCGCCAAGGCCGGCGGCTGGAGCCAGGGGCCCGCCTTCCTGCAGCAGCTCGCCCTGCTCCCCGCCGAGCTTCCGCGGTACGGCTCCGCGGAGTATGTGCACCTGCTCATCGAGGGCTGCAAGCTCGCCATGGCCGACCGCGAGGCCTGGTACGGCGACGCCGCCGAGGTCCCCCTCGACACCCTGCTCTCGGAGCCGTACAACGCCGAGCGGCGCGCGCTCATCACCGACGAGGCATCGTACGAGCTGCGCCCCGGCAGCCCCGGGGGCCGCACCCCCGTCCTCAGCGGCCACGCGCACGCCGTCGCCGCGGGCGAGGCGGGCTTCGACGCCTTGGGGATCCCGGCTGCGGGCGTCGGCGAGCCGACCGTCGCCGAGGACGGCGCCGCTGCCGGTGAGCCGAGCGTCGCAGCGGACGGCGCGACCCGGGGCGACACCTGCCACATCGACGTCGTCGACCGCTGGGGCAACATGGTCTCCGCCACCCCCAGCGGCGGCTGGCTGCAGTCCAACCCGGTCGTGCCGGAGCTCGGCTTCCCGCTCGGCACCCGTCTCCAGATGGCGTGGCTCGACGAGGGCCTGCCGAACTCCCTCACCCCCGGCCGCCGCCCCCGCACCACCCTCACCCCGTCCCTCGCCCTGCGCGACGGCGTTCCGGTGATGGCGTTCGGCACGCCCGGCGGCGACCAACAGGACCAGTGGCAGCTGCACTTCTTCCTCGCCGTCGCCCTGCGCGCCGAGGCACGCGGCGGATTCGACCTGCAGGGCGCCATCGACGCCCCGAACTGGCACAACGACAGCTTCCCCGGCTCGTTCTTCCCGCGCGGCATGCGGCCCGGCAGCGTCACCGTCGAGGAGCGCATGGACCCGGAGGTCGTCGAGGAGCTCCGTCGACGAGGCCATGACGTCACCGTGGGCGACCCGTGGTCGGAAGGGCGGCTGTGCGCCGTCGCCCGCGACCCGGAGACCGGAGTGCTCTCCGCCGCCGCCAACCCGCGCGGCATGCAGGGGTACGCCGTAGGCCGCTGACCGGCCACCTTCACGTCATGACCAGGTCGTCAATGCCCCGGAGGACCGTGCTTAGCTGGAGCCATGATCGATGACTTCCTTGCCGGGGACCTGACCGAGGTCGAGGAGGCGGTCCGCGCAGCGGCCGCCGCCGAGATCATGCCGCGCTACCGACAGCTCGCCGCACACGAGATCGTCGAGAAGAGCGGCCCGCACGATCTCGTCACGACCGCCGACCGCCTTGCCGAGGAACACCTCACCGCGTCGCTGACACGGCTGCTTCCCGGTTCGGTGGTCGTCGGCGAGGAGGCGGTCCACGCCGATCCGAAGGTGTACGACGCCCTGGACGGCGACGCACCGGTCTGGATCGTCGATCCGGTCGACGGGACCCGCCAGTTCGTCCGCGGCGAGGCCGGCTTCTGCACCCTCGTCGCCCTCGCCCACCGCGGCGAGCTCCTTGCCTCCTGGACGTACGCCGCGGCACTGAACGAGATGGCGATCGCGGTACGCGGCCGGGGAGCCGTGCTCAACGGTGTGCCGATACGCTCCGGATCGCCCGCGCCGGGCGCCGCGCTCGAAGTCGCGATGTCGCACCCCGACTACACCACCGACGCCCAGAAGCGGGCGCTGCTCGGCCTGTTCGTCGAAGGCATCCACCCCCGTCCGTGCGGCTCCGCGGGCCTCGAATACCTGGCCGTCGCCCGCGGCGACCAGGACGCGGTCGCCTTCAACTGGGAGTACGCCTGGGACCACGCGGCGGGCCTGCTCCTGGTCACCGAGGCGGGCGGCGCCCAGGCCACGCTCTCGGGTGCCCCGTTCCGTATCGCCGGGGGCAACGACCTGCCGTTCACGGCCGCCCGCGACAAGGAGACGGCCGAACGCATCCTGGCGGCGCTGCGCGCCGGGGGCTGACCTTCCCGACGGCCCGGGTCAGGCGATGAGCGCGCGGGTCACCGCGGCGAGCCGGGCCCGGGCCGACGCGTCCATGGGCTGAGTTGTATCAAGACCTTGATACGTCTTCCATCTCTGACAGAAGTCCGTGGCTGTACGCTCACCGGCATGGGAATGACCGCCGACGAACGCCTCGGCGCGGACATCAAGCGCGCGGAGCAGGCCCTCATGACGGCCAAGAGCGCCGCGCTCAAAGGGGCGGGCCTCACGGTCGCGCAGTACGCGGCGCTGTTCGCCCTCGCCGACAACCCCGGCATATCGGGGGCCGCGCTGGCGCGCGCCTGTCTGGTCACCCCGCAGGCGATGGCAGCGGTACTGAAACACCTCGAAGAACGGGGTCTGGTGGCCCGGTCGGCACACCAGTGGCATCAGAAGATGCTGGAGACCCGGCTCACCGAAGCGGGCCGGGAAGCGCTGCAACTCGCCGACGAGCAGGCCGTACGGATCGAACGCCGGCTCGCCGACGCGTTCACCCCGGAGGAACGCGACGCCCTGCGAGAGCTGCTCGCACGCTGCGTCACCGCCATCCGGAACGACTGAGCGGCAGCAGCTACGCCACCCGGTGCAGCACCAGGCAGAACGGGTGCCCGGCCGGATCGGCATAGATCCGCCACGGCCGCTCCGCCCACTCCGCATCCGCCTCCCCGGTCCCGCTCGTGCTCCCGTCGTCGAGCACGGTCGCGCCCGCCGCGACGACCTCCGTCTGCGCCGCGTCCAGATCCGGCACACCGAAGTCCAGATGGAACTGCTAGGGCCGCGCCGGGTCCGGCCACTGCGGCGGCCGGTGGTCCGCCACCCGCTGGAACGCCAGGACGAGACCGGCGTCGGTGTGCAGCGTCGCCCAGTTCTCGTCGAGCGCCCACCGCCGGTCCGGCTCGTCGACCCGGCCGCCGAGGACCGACCGGTAGAACTCGGCCAGGCGTACGGGATCGGGGCAGTCGAGCACCACGCACTGAAGTTCGGCGATCATGCCGAGATCCTAGTGCTGCGAGCGGAAAGGTTCACCGGCTCGCGACGCCCGGCACGGCACCTCGCTGCGTTGTCGCATCACCCGAGTACGTCCGGTACGAGGGCGATCCTCCGCCTTGCGATGCACCGCACCGGACGCCGCGAGCTTCCCGGCAGACCTTTCCGGTCGCAGCACTAGTGCCCCTCCCGGCAAGCTTTGCCCCGTCGCACCGCCCGGCACGCGCTCCCCCAAGGCCTCAAGGGCCAGGGGGGACCCCCTTCCGCGTTGGCCAAAAGCCCTGGTAGCTCCTTCCCCAAGCTCTCAACTCCGTTCGAGCAGGGGAGACCCCATCCAAGGACTTCCGGCCGCCTTGCGATCACACGCACCGGACGGCGCTCCTCATGGGGCAAACATTGCCGGTCACGGCACTAGCTCGGGCCCGGTGCCCTGCGGAGACCCTTTTCACCCGACCACCGCCCGCACGTCGCGCACCACGGACGCCGCCGTTTCCACCGCGGCCGTGTCCAGGCCGCGCAGCGCCCCACCGACCCGCTCGGTGAAGTCCGCCGGAGTCTCCGGCAGCAGCGCGGCCGCGGCCAGTGCCCCCTTCTCGTTCAGGCACCAGGTGCGGTGGTGGGCGTGGAGGGCCTGCGCCAGAATGCCGAACGCCCGCGACAGGCAGAGCGCGACATGGAGCGTGTCCCCGGAGGACACCGACTTGCGTGCCGCCGCGACGGAGAAGTCCGCCTCCCACGCGGCGTCGCAGAGCGCCCTGCGCAGGGGCTCCGGATAGTCGCGCGTCTGCTGCTGAAGTTCCGTCAATTCGCGGTAGGGATCAGCCAGTACGCGACTCAGGGCGACCTCGCCCGGATAGCAGGGCGACCAGAAACCCAGCGGATGGCCGGGCTGGACGCCCACCTCGAAGCGGCCCTCGCGGCAGTCGGACCAGACGCTCTCGACCCGGTCCAGATCGCGCAGGATCCAGTCCACCGCCGTGCCGTCCACCCGCAGCCAGGCGCCGCCGTTGACCCAGGGACCCCAGCCGCCCGGGCCGGCCACCTCCACCCGGGAGCCCTGCGCCCGAGAGGCGAGTGCGGTGAGGGCGACCAGGTCGAGTGTCCCGCGGTAGTAGACGCCGAGATCCCAGTCGGAGTCCGGGCGATGCGTGGAGCGGGCGCGGCTGCCGCCGAGGGCGACGGCCCGGACGCCGGGCACCGCGGCCAGCCCGGCCGCCATGTCGGCGACCATCGATGCGCGAACTCGTTCCGCTGCCGTTTCCGTATTCATCGGCCCGGACGGTACCCGCGGTCCGGCTGTCGGCGCAGCGGAATATCCTGGAGCTTCTTGCCATCGGCTGACGAAGGAGTCCGAAGGTGCCATCGATGCTCGATGCCGTCGTCGTGGGGGCGGGCCCCAACGGACTGACCGCCGCAGCCGAACTGGCCCGCCGGGGCTTCTCCGTTGAGGTGTTCGAGGCGCAGGAGGCGGTCGGGGGCGGTGCCCGTACCGAGGAGCTCACACTCCCCGGCTTCCGTCACGACCCGTGTTCCGCCGTTCACCCGCTCGGCATCGGCTCGCCGGCGTTCGCCGGGATGCCGCTCGCCCGCCACGGCCTGGAGTGGCTCCAGCCCGAGCTGTCGCTCGCTCACCCCTTCCCGGACGGCTCGGCCGCCGTGCTCACCGGTTCGGTGGGGGAGAGCGCCATGTCGCTCGGACCGCAGGACGCGGGGGCGTACCGCAGGCTGCTCGCCCCGTACCTCGGGCACTGGGACACGCTCGCCGAGGACTTCCTGCGTACCCCGTGGATCGGGCTGCCGCGCGATCCGTACCGCTGGGTCCGGTTCGGGCTGGACGCGATCCAGCCCGCCACACTTCTCGCCCGCAGGTTCCGGGGCGCGAAGGCGCGCGGCCTGTTCGCCGGACTCGCCGCCCACGCCATAGCCCCCACCAGCGGCCTTGCGACCGGCGGCATCGCGCTGCTCTTCGCCGTCGCGGCCCACGAGAACGGCTGGCCGGTGCCGCGCGGCGGCTCACAGGCCATCTCCGACGCCCTCGCCTCGTACGTGCGTGAACTGGGCGGCACGATCCGTACCGGCACGGAGGTCAAACGCCTCGACGAGCTCCCGCCCGCCCGAGCCTATGTCTTCGACACCTCGCCGACCGCCCTCGCGCGGATCGCCGGGCTGGGCCAGGCCTACCGCGGCTACCGGTACGGCGCCTCCTGCTTCAAGATCGACTATGCGCTGTCGGGCCCCGTCCCCTGGACCGCGAAGGAGGCCCGGCAGGCCGGCACGGTCCATATCGGGCCCACGGCGGGCGAGATCGACAGCGCGATGCGGGCAGCCGTGGCGGGCCGCGACCCGAGCGTGCCGTTTCTGATCACCGCACAGCCCAGCCTGGTCGACCCGTCCCGCGCACCCGAGGGCCGTCATGTCTTCTGGGCGTACGGACATGTCCCGGCGGGCTGGGAGGGCGATGCCACGGAGGTCATCGAGAGGCAGCTGGAGCGGTTCGCCCCCGGCTTCCGCGATCTGGTGCTCGCCCGCGCCGTCGCGGGCCCGCCGCAACTCGCCGCGCGCAACGCCAATTACGTCGGTGGGGACATCGCGTGCGGTGCGTTCGCCGGTCTGCAGACGGTGATCCGGCCCAAGCTCGCCCGCGTGCCGTACGCGACGGCGCACCCGGCGGTGTTCCTGTGCTCGTCGGCCACACCTCCCGGGCCCGGGGTGCACGGCATGTCGGGCCACCATGCGGCGAAGGCGGTGTGGCGGAGGCTGCGCGCCGAGTGAGACGGCGGGACGGGGCAGCCCCGGGCCGCCGTTGCGGTGCGCGGCAATCTTCAAGCGATACCGTGCGTCGTCCGGCGAGAGCCTGAACTCGCACCTCTCGCGACGGCTCCGGGCGGTTCGAGACCACCGGGCCGCCCGGTCGCGGCATGATGGCCGACATGCACTCACCTTCGGCCGTCACGGTCACGCTGGTCCGCGGTGACATCACCCAGCAGTCCGTCGACGCCATCGTCAATGCCGCGAACTCCTCACTGCTCGGCGGCGGCGGAGTCGACGGCGCGATCCATCGGCGCGGCGGCCCGGAGATCCTCGCCGCCTGCCGCGAGCTGCGTGCCTCGCAGTACGGAAAAGGGCTACGGACCGGTCAGGCGGTAGCGACCACAGCCGGGAAACTCGACGCCCAGTGGGTGATCCATACGGTCGGGCCGGTGTGGAACAGCACCGAGGACCGCTCCGCGCTGCTGGCCTCCTGCTACCGGGAATCACTGCGGGTGGCCGCCGAGCTGGGTGCGCGGACCGTCGCCTTCCCCGCGATCTCGACCGGTATCTACGGCTGGCCCCTGGACGACGGCGCGCGGATCGCCGTTCGCACGGTTCTGGCCGAGGCCGGAGCTCCGGTGGAGGAGGTGCGTTTCGTGCTGTTCGACGCACATGCGTATGCGGAGTTCGAGGAGGCCCTGGCAGCGCAAGGCTGATGTCGGATTTCCGCCAGCCCGGCGTGCGCCGGGTGGCTCATGCTTGAGCCATGTACACCGACACCGAGCGCTGCGTACGGGCCGTCCAGTCCAAGGACGCCCGCTTCGACGGCTGGTTCTTCACGGCGGTCCTGACCACCCGGATCTACTGCCGTCCGAGCTGCCCCGTCGTGCCGCCCAAGGTCGAGAACATGACCTTCTACCCCAGTGCCGCCGCCTGCCAGCAGGCCGGTTTCCGGGCGTGCAAGCGGTGCCGGCCGGACACCAGCCCCGGCTCCCCGGAGTGGAACGCCCGCGCCGACTCCGTCGCCCGTGCGATGCGGCTCATCGGGGACGGGGTCGTCGACCGCGAGGGTGTGCCGGGGCTGGCCGCGCGGCTCGGCTACTCCGCCCGGCAGATCGAGCGGCAGTTGCTCGCCGAGCTGGGTGCCGGTCCGCTCGCCCTGGCCCGCGCCCAGCGCGCCCAGACCGCGCGGCTGCTCATCGAGACGACCGAACTCCCCATGGCCGACGTGGCGTTCGCGGCCGGGTTCTCGTCCATCCGTACCTTCAACGACACCGTCCGTGAGGTTTTCGCGCTCGCGCCGAGCGAGCTGCGCACCCGGGCCGCGCGGTCCGCGAAACCGCCGGTGACGCCGGGAGTGATCACGCTTCGGCTGCCGTACCGGGCCCCGCTCAATCCCTCCAACCTCTTCGGTCATCTCGCCGCGACCGCGGTCCCCGGCGTCGAGGAGTGGCGCGACGGCGCCTACCGCCGGACGCTCACCCTCCCGTACGGGCACGGCATCGTCGCCCTCACCCCGCGCCCCGACCACATCGCGTGCCGGCTCTCGCTCACCGACCCGCGCGATCTCACCCTCGCGATCAGCCGCTGCCGCTGGCTGCTCGACCTGGACGCCGACCCGGTGGCCGTCGACGACCAGCTGCGGGACGATCCACTGCTCGCCCCGCTGGTCGACAAGGCGCCGGGGCGGCGGGTGCCGCGTACCGTCGACGGGGCGGAGTTCGCCGTACGGGCGGTGCTCGGCCAGCAGGTCTCGACCGCTGCCGCCCGCACCCACGCCGCCCGCCTGGTCACCGCCCACGGCGTCCCCGTCGACGACCCCGAGGGCGGTCTCACCCACCTCTTCCCGACCCCGGAAGCGCTCGCCGGGCTCGACCCCGAGCAGCTCGCGCTGCCGCGCAGCCGTCGCACCACCCTCACGACCCTCGTCGGCGCGCTCGCCGACGGCTCGCTGCAACTCGGCACCGACACCGACTGGGAGAGGACCCGGGCCGAACTGATCACCCTGCCCGGCTTCGGCCCCTGGACCGTCGAGGTCATCGCGATGCGGGCGCTCGGCGACCCGGACGCCTTCCTCCCCACCGACCTCGGCATCCGGCGGGCGGCGGAGGAACTCGGCCTCCCGTCGACCCCCGCGGCGCTCACCGCACGCGCGGCGGCCTGGCGTCCCTGGCGGGCGTACGCGGTCCAGTATCTGTGGACCGTCGACGACCACCCCATCAACCACCTTCCCGTTTGAGGTAGTTCACTCATGAATGCGACACGTACCCCGACCCGGCAGCACATGGTCGTCGACAGCCCGTACGGTCCGTTGACCCTCGTCGCCACCGACGGCGTCCTCTCGGGCCTCTATATGACCGGGCAGCGGCACCGCCCGCCGGAGGAAACCTTCGGCGACCCTGACCCGCGCCCCTTCACGGAGACGATCCGCCAGCTGGACGCCTACTTCGCGGGCGAGCTGCGGGAGTTCGACCTGCCCCTGCACCTGGACGGCACCCCGTTCCAGCGCAGCGTATGGGAACAGCTCCAGACGATCCCGTACGGCGAGACGCGGTCGTACGGGGAACTCGCGGAAAACCTGGGCAAGCCGGGCGCCTCACGGGCTGTGGGCCTCGCCAACGGCAAGAACCCGATCGGGATCATCGTTCCCTGCCACCGGGTCATCGGAGCGTCGGGCGGCCTCACCGGCTACGGCGGCGGACTCGACCGCAAGCAGCGGCTGCTGGCCTTCGAGAACGGCACGGAGGGCGACACGCCGGCGCTCTTCTAGTGCTGCGACCGGAAAGGTTTGCCGGGCCGGTGAACCTTTCCGGTCGCAGCACCAGGGCATGTTTCGGGAGCCGGGGGAGTGTCGGTTCTGCAGGGAGGCGTGGGGTGAGATGCGGCCGGCGGCCAAGGGGCCATGTATGACGCCGTACCTGATCTCGTTCGATGATGGCGCGATGACCTTCCCCGAGGAGGAGTTGCCCGAGGTGGCCGAGGCCTCGCTCGAGGTGCTGGGCGGCCGGGAGCTTCAGCTATGTGTCATTGAAGTACCGGTCGGCTCTCTGCCTCGGAGCCGCCGTCGGCGAATGGATCGTCCGGAGCCAGGGAGCGGATGCGCGGTATGGGTGAGGGGAGCAGCCAGAGCAGCGACAGTACTCCTCCGACGGCGGCCGTGATCAGGGTGGCCCTGAGTCCGATGAGGGGGGCGAGCATGCCTCCGACGACGGCGCCGATGGGGCGTATGCCGTAGTTCACCGTGCTGTAGGCGCCCGCCACGCGGCTGCGCATGCCGTCCGGTATCACCGCAGCTTGCAGAGAGTTGAGGTTGACATCGAACAGCATCACGCCGATTCCGGCGAGGAACTCTGCAACGCCCAGGGCCCCTGCGCGGGCCCATGTGGGACCGCTCGCGGTAGCGGCGATGGCGATGGGTGCGGGGAAAAGTACGGCGCCTGCCGCAATGGTGCGTCCCACGCCGATCCATCGCGAGATCTTCGGGGCTATTACCGCGCCCGCGAGAGCTCCGGTCGATCCGATTCCGAATGCCAGCCCGATGGTCCCTGCGGAGAGGCCGAGCACCCGGTCGGCGAACAGGACGGTCAAGCCGGTGCTTGACACGAAGGTGAAGAAGTTGAGGGTCGTCGCGCAGCCGAGGCTCGCCCGCAGTACCGGGTGACGAACTACGAAGACCAGCCCCTCTCTGGCCCGCCGCAGCAGCGAAGGTCCTGCCGTCTCACGGGCAGCGATGGCTGGTTCGTCGATCCGGATCGGCCCGAGCAGAGCAGCCGAGGCGAGGAAGGACAGGGCATCGGCGATCACGGCGACGGGCGCCGTCAGGACCTGAACGAGGGCACCGCCCGCGGCAGGGCCGACGACGGAGGAAGCGGATCGGCTGGCGCTGAGCTTGCTGTTCGCGTCGACGTAGGACGAGCGTGGCACGAGGTGGGCGAAGAAGGGCGGATAGGCGGTGTTGAACAGCACCGCCGCGGCGCCGGTCAGCAGCGCCACGGCATACAACTGGAGAAGTGTCACGGTGCCCAACAGGTATGCGGCGGGCAGGGTGAGCAGCACGCACGCGCGTATCAGATCGGCGAGGATCATCAGGCGGCGCTTGTGGACGCGGTGGTCGACCCAGGCGCCCAGCACGATGGCGAGCAGATTCGGGGCCCAGGCAAGCGCGGTCAGCCATGCGACCTGGCCGGCCGAGGCGTGCAGCGCCGCCACGGCGATCAGGGGTAACGCCAGTTCGGAGATCCGGTCGCCGAACTGCGAAACCGACATCCCGGCCCAGAAGCGAACGAAGCGCCGATCCCGCCACAGTGATATCGAGGGGGCCGTGTCCTGTGGGGAGTTCATGCCGTGTCCCCTGTCCGCTCCTCGACCGCCTCCGGTAGGACGTAGCGCAGCAGCCGGACGCCGCGGCTGCCGCTCGGTCGCTGCATCGGGTCGCGCGTCACGTAGGGAGCGAGGACGCTTTCGATCGCGTCCTCGATGGCCGCGAGTTCCTCGGGGGACACCACTACGCGGGTGTTTGCCAGCCCCGCGGGCTTGCGCCACACCTGATCGAGTCCAGGTTCAGTCTCGGTCACCCACCGATGCGGCAGGCCGGCGGAGCGGGCGAACATCTCCCGGGACAGCACCCGGGCGGCGGACAGGCCCTCTTCGTCCTCCGGCATCTCGAATCGGAAACCCTGTGCCGCAGCCTCCCACCGCCGCTCCCGGCGATCCGTTCCGGCCTCGGCGTCGCGGACCAGCCCAAAGCCCGCCAGGTGGCGTAGATGCCAGCTGGTCACGGACGGGGTGGCTCCGACATCCGGTGACAACTGCGTCGCCGTCGCCGGCCCGTGCCGTTGCAGACGCTCGAGGATCGCAAGCCGTACTGGATGCGCCAACGCCCGCATGGCTTTCGGGTCAGTGATCTCGATATCGCCCAGGCGATTTCCATGCTCCATGTTGTGAGAGTGTCCTCTCATAAAGTGTGAGAGTCAACTCTCACGCTTTGCCCGATGCCGATGCCGATGCCGATGCCGATGCCGGGCGGTTGAGCTGCACGAGCGCGGCATCGGCTTCACATCACTGCACGAGAACCCGGACACCATCACCCCCGGCGGCCGGCTCGCCTTCCACGTCTTCGCCGACCGGACACGGCGAAGCCCGGCGGACGCACGGGGCGGCCGTCGGGCTTCGTGGTGGCTGCGTCGGGGAACTGTCTCAGGCCGCGAAGACCTCGACGAGCGACCAGATCGCCAGCCCCAGCATGCAGAGCCCACCGATGCGCTGCACCGTCTTGAGCGGCACCCGCTTGGCGATGAAGCGCCCGGCGATCAGCGCCAGCGCCGAGACGGACATCAGGGCGGCCGCGGATCCGATGGCCGTGGACCAGGTGCCGTTGCTGGCGGCCAGGTTGGCCGTGGTGATCTGGGTGAGGTCACCCCATTCGCTGATGAACACCGCCATGAACGCGGTCGAGTAGACCGGCCAGAAGCCGGTCACGGTCCTGGTTTCGCTCTCCTCGTCGCCGTCGTCGCCCCCGGCGCGCAGCAGCATGAACGCGCCGAACGCGAAGAGGGCCGCCGAGACGAGCTTGACGATCCAGTCGGGCAGCAGCCCGATCAGACCGCCGGCGCCGACGGCGATCGCGACATGCACGAGAAATGCGGATGAGGTGCCGAACCAGACGTAGAGCGGCCGCATGCGCGTGCCCATGGCCAGCGAGGCGAACATGGTCTTGTCGGGGAGCTCCGCGAGGAAGATCAGCCCGAAGGCGGTGACGATCGCCAGGGGGTCGAGATGCATTCCGGGTGGCTTTCTGTGAGAGCCGGGCCCGGGCCTTTCCGCGAAGCGCCACTCGGGCTTTTCGGAGGACCACTCGGCCCGGCATGACTGCAGCGCCCACAGGGTGCGGGCGCGTCATACCTGACCGAAGGTCTCGCCCGCCCGTAATGCTCTACGAGCCCGGCCACCGGGAACCCGGGGGCTCCAGTGTGTCGACGACCGGTTTGCGGGGCTACTCCCCTTCGCAGCCACCCACCTTACCTCACCGGTTCACTCGGTTGACGCAAAAAGGGTGCAGGTGTTCGATTGTGGAGGGTGTCAGGGTCGTTACCGGCAAGGTTCGCCCCATGGGGAGCGTCGTCCGGTGCGTGCGATCCCAAGGCGGATTCGGCCGGCGCGGCGAGCGGGCGTGCTGGGCGGTGCGACCGGGCAGAGCCTGCCGGGAGAGGCACTGGATAGAGTCCCACGGTGATCATCCGCGCCATCACCCGGAGCGTTCCCGCATGAGCCGCCGCACGCGCAAGGCCGCCGCCCCCACCCGGGGCGCGCCCCGTCCCACCGTGAGCGTCTGCCGCGGCTGCTGCTGCGGTACGCCGAAGATCCCGGACGTGGACCATGCCGGACAGCTCGCCATGCTGCGCCGGTCACTCGGTGAGATCGCCACAGTACGCGCCGTCGAATGCCTGGACGCCTGCGAGCAGGCCAATGTGATCGTCGTGCAGCCGTCGGCCGAGGGCAGGAGGGCGGGCGGCCGCCCGCTCTGGCTCGGCCTGGTCAACGACCCGGACGCCGTCGCCGACATCGTCACCTGGGTCGAGGAGGGCGGCCCCGGCCTCGCGGACGCCCCCGACATTCTCGACCTCTACACGTTCCGGCCCTCGCGCCGCATCGCGCAGGAACTGGATCAGCCGTAGGGCTGTCCGCGAGGGCGAGGCGGCGCAGGCCGAACGGATGCTGCGGTCCGGCGGTTCGGCCCGCTCCACGGGGCCAGTCGAGGCGCGCCGCAGTGTGCCGGCGCGGAACAGGGCGCCGTCGACCGGCCGCGCACGCGTCCCGCACACCGCGCCCCGGGTGTCGTGTGCGACGTGAACGAGCGGCCCACCGGGCGTGATCGCCTCTCCCCGGGCAGGGCCGCCGTCCGTGCGGGCTCAGGCGCCGGTTCCCGTGCCTGCCTCGGCGGACAGCCGCGCGAGCAGCGACGGCAGCGCGGTCCCGATGGGCTCGCGGATCGTCTCCTGCGCCAGTTCGTCGTAAGGCGTCGGTTCGGCGTTCACCACGATCAGCCGTGCCCCGTGCTCGGCCGCGATCCCGGCCAGCGACGCGGCGGGCTGCACCTGCAGCGTCGTTCCGACCGCGATGAACACCTCGCACGCCTTCGCGATCGACATCGCCTCGCCCAGCACCACCGGATCGAGCCGCTCACCGAACATGACGGTCGCCGACTTCAGGATGCCGCCACAGACCGTGCACGCCGGGTCCGCCTCACCCGCCTCCACCCGGGTCAGCGCCGCCGCCATCGGTGAGCGGGCGTGGCAGCGGGTGCAGACCACCTGACGTGCGGTGCCGTGCAGTTCGAGGACCTTGCGTGCGGAGAGGCCTGCCAGCTGGTGCAGCCCGTCGACGTTCTGAGTGATCACCCGCACGGGGACCCCGGACCGCTCCAGGTCCGCCATGGCGCGGTGGGCGGCGTTCGGCTCGGCGCGCCAGGTCGCGCTGGTGCGGCGCATCTGCCAGGAGCGGCGGCGGATCTCCGGATCGGCCATGTAGAAGTCGTACGTGACGAGCTTCTCGGCCTCCGGGTCCTTCCGCCAGAGCCCGTTCGGCCCGCGGTAGTCGGGGATGCCGGAATCCGTGGAGATCCCGGCGCCGCTGAGGATCGCGACGAGAGTCATACGGCGAGCGTACGCAGCGGCGTCCGCCGACCGCGAGGTGATATCGGCCGTGTCAGGTCGGAGTACTTCCTTGCCGCCCCGGGCGAGGAGGATCCGTCCCTGGAGACCTGGTGTCGAACCCGGTGTCGTCCACGACCCACACCTACGGACGTACGACCGTCACCGCCCGGCGGGTCGCGACGGACCGTGTCCACCGGCCGGGCCGACGGCGTCATCCCTCCAACCGTCCACGACGCGCGACAAGTTCCTCCGCCTTCATACCGGCAGGGAACCACCGGACCCACGGCCTGCCCGGAGACGTGACACAGCGCTACCGGGCGGTGGGGAGGTTGAGCCCGGTGTAGACCTGGTTGAGGACGGTGGGCAGCAGGGCGTTGGCCGTGGTCCGGCCGTCCGGCGACAGGGTCAGGTTCGTCCAGATCACGAGCGTGACGTCGTTGTCCGGGTCGTGGCCCATGAAGGAGTTGAAGCCCGGGAGTTCACCGCCGTGGTAGTACATCGACGCGTTCGGGCCGAAGCGCTGGTAGGAGATGCCGTAGCCGTACTTCTGGCCGCCGGGCGTGGCCGGGTCCTCGGCCTGCGGGCTGTGGAGCCACCGCTGTTGGGATGCGGCGTTCAGGACCTTGCCCGTCACCAGTGACCGGATCCATGTGGACAGGTCCTCCGCGGTCGAGATGACTCCTCCGGCGGCGGTGGCGTAGGAGGGGTTCAGGTGGGTGTAGTCGATGGGCTGGAGCTTCCCTGTTCGTGCCGCTTCGCGCATCTCGGCGGGGTAGGGCTTGTCGGTCAGCGCATAGGCCGCTCCGCCGTACATGTAGCCGTGTGCGTAGGGCTCCGGGAGGGATCGGTCGTGGGCGTCCGGCAGTGACGTCCCCTTCATTCCGAGCGGGACGAACAGCCGGTCCCGCAATTGCTGGGCCAAGGGGCGGCCGCCGGCCTTCTCCGCGACCAGGCCCAGCAGGGCGTAGTTGGTGTTGCTGTACTCGTAGGACGCGCCGGGTGCGAAGTTCGGCGGGTGGCGGAACGCGATGGCCAGGACTTCCTGCGGGGTCCAGGCCTTCCCCGGGTCGGCGTCCAGAGCTGCCCCGAATTCGGGCGCACCGGTGTAGTCGTAGAGCCCGCTGCGCATCTTCAGCAGCTGGGCGATGGTGATGTTCCCGCCGTTGGGCACCCCCGCGACGTAGGCGGACACCGGATCGCTCAACCGGAGCTTGCCGTCCTGGGCGAGGAGGGTGATCAGCGCTGCCGTCATGGTCTTGGTGTTGGAGGCGATCCGGAAGTGGTCGCCCGTATCCGGAGGCCTGGCCGTGCCCAGCTCCGTCGTGCCCACGATCGCGCGGAAGGTCCCCTGCGGGGTGCGGAGCAGGACCACCGCGCCGGGCACCATGAGCGTTCTCGCCGCCCGGTCCACCGCGGCCTGGAAAGCGGCCGGATCGATCGGCTTCAGGGCTGACGGAACGGGGGAAGGGGCGGTCACCGTCGCGGCGGGAGCGGTCGACAGGTCCGCGGGCGTCGTGGCGGTCGAGCCGGGGGGAAGGGCACCCCCCGCGATCAAGAGGGCTAGGCACGGTGCCAGCAAAGCCGTGCGGCGTGCGGGGCGCGAGGTTCTGGGACGAACTCCTCCCAGGCGCGTGCCGTTCGGAGTGTCGTCAACCGCTGGGGAGGTCCTCATGCACTCATCACAGCCGTCGTGTTCTGCGGCCCGGTGCCGCTGCCAGGCGTGATGCGGCAGGACCCAACAACACCACTATGTGGGTGGAATCACCCAATTTTATCAGTTTTGTCCAGAGTTCGCCCGCGAGCGGCACGGAAGCGGGGCGCGAGGCCGGGGTCGGCTTTGCGGCCGCGCTTCCGGTGGCGCCGACGACTTCCCCAAGGGTATGACCCACTGTCAGAACAACGGGATGCAGAGGCACATGCTGCTGACAGGGGTGACTGACCGTAGTTCAGGAAGTCAGGAAGCGACGGGCCTGCCGTCCTCCAGCTCCACGGCGCCCGCCCCGGAGTCGAGCACCTCCAGCGCCGCCCGGACCCGGTGTCCGAGCGAACCGGGCAGATACCGGTCGAGTGCGCCGCGTTCCACCAGCTTCCAGGAGAGGAGCTCCTCCTCCTGCAGCCGGATCGCCGTCAAGTGCGCCTCGTCCAGGACGCCGCCGTCGTACAGGTACGCGGCGATCGGGGGCCGCTCGGGGCTGCGCGCCCAGTCGATCGCGAGCAGCCGTCCCGGCTCCAGATCGAGCCCGATCTCCTCGACCGTCTCGCGGCGCGCGGCCTGCCGCGGGGTCTCGCCCTCGTCGGACTCGATCGTGCCACCGGGCAGGGCCCAGCCGTCCCGGTAGTTCGGCTCGACGAGCAGCACTCGTCCTGCACCGTCCCGGAAGACAGTTGCCGCGGCGGCCAGCACCTTGGGCAGCCCTGCGATGTACGTGGCGTAGTCAGTGGTGGTCACGTGCGCAGCGTAATGGGGCCGGTGTGTCCGCCGTTCCGCAGGTCCAGGGCCCGGACACCCATGGGCAGAAGGCCGGTGCTCCGGATAGGGTCGGGGCGGCGCGACTGCCTGTTCGAAAGCAAGGGATGCAAGGTGACGGACGGAGCAGTGATGGAGACCGCCCGAGTGCTCGTCGCGGCGGACAAGTTCAAGGGCTCGCTCACAGCGGTACAGGTCGCGGAGCGGGTGACGGCCGGGCTGCGGCGGGTCGTACCCCAGGTGCAGGTCGAGACCCTGCCCGTGGCGGACGGCGGCGACGGCACGGTGGCGGCGGCCGTGGCCGCCGGATTCGAGCGACGCGAGGCGCGGGTGACCGGGCCGCGCGGGGAGACCGTGACCGCGGCGTACGCCCTGCGGGGCACCACCGCGGTGGTGGAGATGGCCGAGGCCTCGGGCCTCCAGCACCTTCCGGCGGGCGTGTTCGCCCCCCTGACGGCCACGACGTACGGCTCCGGCGAGCTGCTGGCCGCGGCGTTGGACGCGGGCGCCCGGACCATCGTGTTCGGGGTCGGCGGCAGTGCCACCACGGACGGCGGCGCGGGCATGCTCGCCGCACTCGGCGCCCGCTTCCTCGACGCGGACGGCAAGCCCGTCGGTCCCGGGGGCGGTGGCCTTGCGGCGCTGGCCGAGGCGGATCTGTCCGGCCTCGACCCGCGGTTGGCCGACGTGGACCTGATCCTCGCCAGCGACGTGGACAACCCGCTGACCGGCCCCAAGGGCGCCCCGGAGGTCTACGGGCGGCAGAAGGGCGCGACCGAGGACGACATCGCGACCCTCGACGCGGCACTCACCCACTACGCGTCCGTCCTGGGCCCGGACCACGCGAAACTGCCCGGGGCGGGTGCGGCAGGCGGTATCGGTTACGGGGCGCTGGTAGCTCTCGGCGCCCGGTTCCGCCCCGGCATCGAGGTCATGCTCGACGTCCTCGGCTTCGCCCCGGCGCTGGCCCGCGCCACGCTGGTGATCACGGGGGAGGGCTCGCTCGACGAGCAGACCCTGCACGGCAAGGCTCCGGCGGGCGTCGCGGCGGCGGCCCGCGCGGCGGGCCTGGAGGTAGTGGCGGTCTGCGGCCGCCTCGCGCTGCCCCCGGAGGCGCTGGGACACGCGGGCATCCGGCGCGCGTACGCGCTCACGGACCTGGAGCCGGACCCTGCCGTGTGCATGGCGCAGGCGGGACCACTGCTGGAGCGGGTGGCGGAGGGGATCGCGCGCGACTTCCTGTCGTGAGCAGAGCCCCTGTCGAGCTGAGGCGAGTCGAGCCGATCGGGCGGCCCGCCGCGGGCGGGGGGGGCCCCCCCGCGCGCCCCCCCCCGGGGGGGAAACTGGGGGCGCCCCGGGGCCCCCCCCCCCCCACACCAAAAACCAGAATGAGAAAAGAGAACCGGAGCCCGCCAAACAAAG
>NZ_JBHVEE010000111.1:0-33450 GCF_042802415.1 Streptomyces sp. NPDC057486
CCAGTACGAGGACGACCCTCCGCCTTGCGATCGCACGCACCGGACGCCGCCGGGCCCACCCTTCGGGCGGACGGCGGGACTTCCGACACACGCCCCAGTGCCGGCTCTCCCGCCGACGACGGGCCTGCCCCCTCTTCACCGAGGGGGCAGGCCCATCGGTCGTACGTACGTGGGGGAACTCAGCCGACCAGCTCCACCGGGTGGCGCCGGGCTGGTGCCCAGCAGCGGATGATGTCGCGGACCGAGACGATGCCGACGGGCCCGTGGTCGTCCAGCACGATCAGATGGCGGAATCCGCCGTGCGTCATGGCCTCCGCGGCCTCTTCCAGGGTCCAGCTCGGCGCGGCGAAGACCACATCGTTGGTGGTGTGGGTGGACGCGGTCTCGGTATCGGGGTTCTGGCCGGAGCCGACCGAGTTCAGGATGTCGCGCTCGGTGAGAATACCGATCCCGCTGGTGTCGCGGTCGAGGACGACCGCCGCCCCGATGCGGCGTGCGGACATCAGTCGGGCCGCCTGGCGGAGCGTATGAGTGGGGCCGATAGTGAGGACCATCGTGCTCATGGCGTCACGGACGAGCATGAAGGGAGCCACCTCCTTCGTGAAGCGACTGTGTGAGTCGATTCACAAGTTCACAAGTGGGGGGACTCTCAGCGTTGCATCCCTGGGGGAGTCCAACAAGGGGTGTGTGGAGATCATTCGAGGGGCGCGCGGAAGTGCACCACACGCCCCTCGAGGTCCGCATGCGTCGTGACGGCCCGGGATCAGTACCGCTGGTTGAGATAGCCCAGCAGCTCGTGGTGGAGCAGGCCGTTCGAGGCTGCCGCGTTCCCGCCGCCCGGACCGGAGACTCCGTCCAGGCTGGTGAACCGGCCACCCGCCTCCTGGACGATGATCGCGTTCGCCGCCATGTCCCAGAGTGAGAGCTCCGGCTCCGCGCAGATGTCGACCGAGCCCTCGGCGACCATCATGTACGGCCAGAAGTCGCCGTACCCACGCGTACGCCAGCAGGCCCGGGTCAGGTCCATGAAGCCGTCGAGCCGGCCCTGCTCCTCCCAGCCGGTCATCGAGGCGTACGCGAACGAGGCGTCCGCGATCCGCTCGACCTTCGAGACCTGCAGCCGGGTCGCGGAGGTGAGGCTGCGGCCGGAGTACGCCCCCGCGCCCTTGGCCGCCCACCAGCGGCGGCCCAGCGCGGGCGCCGACACGACACCGACCACCGGCTGGAACCCGTTCTCGCCCGCCTCCATCAGTGAGATCAGGGTCGCCCAGACCGGGACACCGCGGACGTAGTTCTTGGTGCCGTCGATCGGGTCGACGACCCAGCGGCGCGGACCGGTGCCCTCGATCCCGTACTCCTCGCCGAGGATCGCATCGCGCGGACGTGCCCGATGGAGGTGGCCGCGGATCAGCTCCTCGGCGGCCTTGTCGGCCTCGCTCACCGGCGTCATGTCCGGCTTGGTCTCGACCTTGAGGTCCAGAGCCTTGAACCGGTCCATCGTCGCCGCGTCGGCGGCGTCCGCCAGCACGTGGGCGAGGCGCAGATCATCGTGGTAATCGGGCATGTCGTCACAGTATCGACCGCAGGTGAACAGGGCTACACGGCCCCGGCGGCTGCTCGAGGTCTTGACAGTGCCCGGTGGCGCGTCAACTCTGAACCGCAGAGTCCCTGGCGTGGGAGGCGACGATGCCGACAGCGCGCGAAGCATTGCTGGACGCCGCCCTCTCGGCGCTCACCACCCGGCCCTGGCCGACCGTGCGGATGGTCGATGTCGCGTCCGCCGCCGGAGTCTCCCGGCAGACCCTCTACAACGAGTTCGGCAGCAAGGACGGCCTGGCCCGGGCTCTGGTCCGGCGCGCCGCCGACGGCTATCTCGCCGGTGTCGAACGGGCGCTGGGATCGCCCGGCGGCACGGGGGACAGACTCGCCGCGACCGCTGCCTGGACAGTGCGGGCGGCCCGGACGAACGCACTGGTCAGGGCGTTGCTCACGGGTTGCTGGAGCGAGCGATTACCCCGTCCCGTACGTCTGGCGGCGCCGACCGGTTCGTCCGTGCCGGCGCAGCGGCGGGCCGATGCCGGACCGCCGACCCCCGTCGAACTGCTCGGTCTGGTGTGCGATCGCGCGGTGGCCGCGCTGGACGGGGGGCGCCCGCCGCACGACCCGGCGGCACTGGCCACGACCTGCGAGATCGCGATGCGGCTCGCGCTCTCGTACGCGGTCGCCGCGTCCGCCCTCCCCTCGGACGCGGCGCCGCTGGTCCGCGAGGCGGTGGAGCGGTGGCCCGCGGCGTGACGGGCGGGCCGCCGGCGCCCCGGAGCGCGAGAGCGCTGCAAGTGGAGGCGGCGGGGCACAGCGCCGCCCGTCGCTGTCAGTGGGACGAGCCCGACAGCTGCAGTCCGATCACACCCAGGATCACCAGCGAGATCGACACCAGCTTGAGGGTGGAGACCACATCGTTCAGGAAGACCATGCCGTAGATCGCCGTGCCCGCCGCGCCGATGCCCGTCCAGACGGCGTAGGCGGGTCCCACGTCGAGCTTCTTCAAGGACAGCGTCAGCAGCCCGAAGCTGCCGAGTGCGAAGACGCAGAACGCGATGGTCGGCCAGAGCCGGGTGAAGCCGTGGGACAGCTTCAGGCAGACGGCGAAGCCGGTCTCCAGAAGTCCAGCGACCACGACCAGCAGCCACGCCATCGTCAGTGCCCTCCCACATCGGTGACTGCTCCGTCCCGCTGAGCGCGATTATGCACTTACCGTCAGCAGCAGGTCGCAAACGTACCCGGGTCAGTCGCCTTCGCGTCGTTCCCGGGTGGCCAGCAGCCGGTGCAGGGAGTCCAGCCGTGCCGGATCGGCGTGCCCGGCGGCGACCCAGGCACCCAGCGCGCATTCCGGTTGGGTGGCGTCATGGGTGCAACCGCGGGGACAGTCCTCGGTGCCCGGCTCCAGGTCGGGGAACGCGTGGATGACCCGCGACGGGTCGATGTGGTTCAGCCCGAAGGAGCGCACTCCGGGGGTGTCGACCACCCAGCCGCGCCCGTCCGGCAGCGGCAGCGCGAGCGCCGAGGTGGTGGTGTGCCGGCCGCGGCCCGTGACCGCGTTGACGACACCCGTCGTACGCCGCCGGTCCTTCGGCACGAGGGCGTTGACCAGGGTGGTCTTCCCGACACCGGAATGCCCGACAAAGGCGGTCACCCGGTCGTTCAGCTGCTCGCGCACCCGGTCCGCCGCATCGCCGTTCTCCAGCTCCTCGCGGCTGGTGACGATGTACGGGACCCCCAGTGGGGTGTACGCCTCCAGGAGCTTGTCCGGCGATGCGAGGTCGGACTTGGTCAGGACCAGGAGCGGGGAGAGTCCGCCGTCGTACGCCGCCACCAGACAGCGGTCGATCATCCGTGGGCGGGGTTCCGGATCCGCCAGCGCGGTGACGATCGCCAGCTGGTCGGCATTGGCGACGACCACCCGCTCGTACGGATCGTCGTCGTCCGCCGTCCGACGCAGCACCGAGCGGCGCTCACCGATCCGGACGATGCGCGCGAGGGTGTCCTTGTCACCCGACAGATCGCCGACGATCGAGACGGTGTCGCCGACCACCGCGGCCTTCCGGCCCAGCTCCCGGGCCTTCATCGCCATGACCGTACGGCCGTCGACGAGACACGTCAGGCGGCCGCGGTCCACGGTGAGGACCATGCCCTCCTCGGCGTCCTCGTGCTTCGGGCGGGTATGTGTACGAGGCCGGTTGCCCTTCGGGTTGGGGCGGAACCGGATGTCGTCCTCGTCGGGGTTCTTGCCGTAGCGACGCATGATTCAGGCCCCGAGCATTCGGGTCCACATCTGCGGGAAATCCGGCAGGGTCTTGGCGGTTGTCGCCACGTTCTCGATCTCCACTCCGGGGACGGCAAGGCCGATGATCGAACCGGCGGTTGCCATCCGGTGGTCGTCGTACGTATGGAAGGTACCGCCGTGCAGCGGGCGCGGCTCGATGTGCAGCCCGTCGGCGGTCTCGGTGACGTTGCCGCCGAGCTCGTTGATCTCCTTGGTGAGCGCGGCCAGCCGGTCCGTCTCGTGCAGCCGCAGATGTGCGACACCGCTCAGTGTGGAGGGGGAGTCGGCGAGGGCCGCGACCGCAGCGATGCCGGGGGTCAGTTCGCCGACCTCGCCGAGGTCCACGTCGATGCCGTGGATACGGCCCGATCCGGTGAACGTCAGACCGCGCTCGGTCAGTTCACAGCTGCCGCCCATGGTGGTGAAGATCTCGCGCAGCGTGTCACCCGGCTGGGTGGTGTACTCCGGCCAGTCCGGGATCGTCACCCGGCCACCGGTGACCAGCGCCGCCGCGAGGAAGGGCTGGGCGTTGGAAAGGTCCGGCTCGACCGTCAGGTCGCGGCCGAGCAGCGCGGACGGGGAAACCCGCCAGACATTCGGCTCGCCGCCCGTCTCCGGCTCGTCGACCTGGGCGCCGACGGCCCGCAGCATGTCGACCGTCATCCGGATGTGCGGCATCGAAGGAAGCCGGGAACCGGTGTGGCGTACCTCCACGCCCTGGTTGAAACGCGGCGCCGACAGCAGCAGCGCCGAGACGAACTGGGACGACGAGGAGGCGTCGATCGCCACCGGGCCGCCGTCCAGCGCCCCGCCGCCGTGCACGGTCATCGGCAGCGAACCGCGCCCGTCGTCGTCGATCCGGGCGCCGAGGACCCGCAGCGCGTCGATCACGCCGGTCAGCGGCCGCTCGTACGCACGCGGGTCGCCGTCGAAGCGGATCGGACCGTCGGCGAGGGCGGCGACCGGCGGCAGGAAACGCATCACCGTTCCGGCGTTGCCGACGTCGACCGTGGTGGGGCCGTGCAGCCCGGCCGGAATGACCCGCCAGGCCTCGCCGGAGCCGTCCGGGCCGACGCCCTCCTCGATGCCGACGCCCATCGCGCGCAGCGCCTGCGCCATCAGCAAGGTGTCGCGGGACCGCAGCGGGCGGCGCAGCCAGCCCGGCTCGGCGGCGAGAGCGGCCAGGACCAGCGCCCGGTTGGTGACCGATTTCGATCCGGGCACGACGACGGTCGCGTCGACGGCTCCGCTCGCATGGGGGGCGGGCCAGAGGGCGGGGTGCACGGAACTTTCGGTCATGGACCTCACTTTAGTGGCTCGCCGCAAACCCGGATCTTGATCAAATCGGCCGAAACCGGGGCGTAATAGAAGCATGGTGGGCGCCGCCCCGGGCTGTCGTCCCTCAACGGCCGAGCATCCAGCGGCCGCCGCCGATCAGCGAGCAGATCGACACCGCATGGAAAAAGCCGAGCCACAGCACGGCCGGCACATCCGTGAGCCGGGACAACTGGTCCGCGTCCGAGTCCGGCGCCCCGCCGCGCCGTCGCTTCGACTGCAGCTCGAACGCCGGACGTACACCCCCGAGCAGCAGGAACCAGACCACGGTGTAGCCGAACAGCGACTGCACCGCGGGTGAAGCCAGCCAGGAGACCAGCAGGAACGCCGTACCGGTGAAGATCACCGTGAGCGCGCCGTACAGATTGCGGATCATCACCAGCATCACCGCGAGCAGCGCGGTCGACACCCACAGCAGCAGCGTGATCCGGCCGTCGGTGAGCAGCCACGCGCCGCCCAGTCCCAGCAGCGGCGGCGCGGTGTACCCCGCCGCCGCGGTGAGGATCATGCCGGCACCGGTGGGCCTGCCGCGGCTCACGGTCAGCCCGCTGGTGTCCGAGTGCAGCCGGATGCCTTCCAGCCTGCGCCCGCTGACCAGGGCTATCAGCCCGTGCCCGCCCTCGTGGGCGATGGTGATCGCGTTGCGCGAGAGCCGCCACAGGACGTTCGGTACGACGGCGATGAGCGCGACCGTGGCCGTCACGACCACCAGCCACTGTTCGGGGGCGGGCTGGGTGCCGAAGACGCGATCCCACAGATCGCCCAGTTCGGTGCTGTCCATGTGGGGGCGGCTCCTTGCGGTTGTGGCGGTGGGTCGTGGCAGTCTGGCACTTATGTGCGGACGGTATGCAGCGAGTCGGCGGCCCGAGGATCTCACCGGACTCTTCGGAGTCGAGAAATGGGAACCGGCGGAGGCACTGGAGCCGGACTACAACGTGGCGCCGACCAAAGAGGTCTACGCCGTACTGGAACGTCCCGTGAAAGACGCGGATGATCAACGCCCGGTTCGCCAGCTGCGCGCCCTGAAGTGGGGACTCGTCCCCTCATGGGCCAAGTCGCCCGAGGGCGGAGCCCGGATGATCAACGCCCGCGCGGAGACCGTCCATGAGAAGCCGTCCTTCCGCCGCCCCTTCGTCTCGCGCCGTTGCATCCTGCCCGCCGACGGCTACTACGAGTGGGTCACCGGCGCCGACGAGCGGCAGCTGGAGGAGAAGGGGAAGAAGAAGCGGCCGCGAAAGCAGCCGTACTTCGTGACGCCCGCCGACGGATCGGTCTTCGCGATGGCCGGACTGTACGAGTTCTGGCGTGACCGGACGCTGCCGGACGACCACCCGCAGGCCTGGTGGGTGACCTGCTCCGTGATCACCACCGAGGCGGAGACCACCCCCCTCGCCGTCGCCCCCGCCGAGGGCCCGGGCACGCTCTCCGACATCCACCCCCGGATGCCGCTGATGCTGACCCCGGACCGCTGGGACGCCTGGCTGGACCCCTCGCACACCGACGTCGAGGAGCTGCGGGCGCTGCTGGCACCGCCGCCCGGCGGACTGATGCGGGCGTACCCGGTGGCCACGGCCGTCAGCAACGTCCGCAACAACGGGCCCGAGCTCCTGGAGGAACTGACCGCGCCGGAGGTCGGCACGCTCTTCTGACCGGGCAGGATGGGCGCTGTGAGTCGTAGAGAGACGGCCCCGACGGCCGAGACGGTCGACACCGCCACCGGGCCCGCCCGGATCACCTGGCTGCCCGCGCGCAGACCTCGCCTGGTGCTCGCCGTCAGCCACGGGGCCGGTGGCGGCATCGAGGCCCGCGACCTCCAGGCACTGGCCGCCGCACTGCCCGCACGCGGCGTGACCGTCGCCCTGGTGGAGCAACCGTGGCGGGTCGCCGGGAAGAAGCTCGCGCCCGCCCCGAAGACCCTGGACACCGGCTGGCGCGACCTGTGGCCCGCTCTCACCGCACCGGGGCTGCCCGTCGTCGCCGGCGGACGCAGCGCAGGCGCGCGGGTGGCCTGCCGCACGGCGGCCGAGCTCGGCGCGCACGCCGTCCTCGCGCTCAGTTTCCCCCTGCACCCGCCGGGCAGACCGGAGAAGTCCCGCAAGGACGAGCTGCTCGGCGCGGGCGTGCCCACGCTCGTCGTGCAGGGCGGCCACGACCCGTTCGGTCGGCCGGCCGAATTCCCTCCGGGGGAGTACGAGATCGCCGAGGTGCCGTACGGGGACCACGGCTTCGCCGTACCGAAGAAGTCCGGACTGACCGAGGACCGGGCGATGGAACTCCTCACCACTGCCGTGACGGACTGGCTGGACCGACTCCCGTGACGCAGGCCCGTACATTTTCCGGGTGGATCGGATCACACCCGCGGACGACCCGGCGCACCCCGGGAATGTTGTGTCGGGGGCCACTGTTGACGGGGACATCGGTACATCAACGTCCTACGTGGAGAGGGAGTCCGTCGCATGGGTTCGACCATCTGCCCGCGCCGCTCGAACGCCGCTGATCTGGAGTGGACGGTGCTGCACGCGGCGAAGACCACCCCCGGGCGGGCACGGAGCGGATCGGAACGACAGCCCGCGTCGAAGCAAGGTCGACTATTCTCCGATTCGAGCGGTTCCGGTCTCGGAACCGCCACAGCGTTGGAGGAGGTGGGTCCGGTCACCGGTACCGACACAGGGACCGACGACGGCCGCGCGGAGGAGACGGCTGCCGAGCGCAATGCGCGCTTCGAGCGGGACGCCCTCGGTTTCCTCGACCAGATGTACTCGGCCGCGCTGCGCATGACGCGCAATCCCGCGGACGCCGAGGACCTGGTTCAGGAGACGTATGCGAAGGCGTACGGCTCCTTCCACCAGTTCCGCGAGGGGACGAACCTCAAGGCGTGGATGTACCGCATCCTCACCAACACGTTCATCAACTCGTACCGCAAGAAGCAGCGCGAACCCCAGCGCAGTGCCGCCGAGGAGATCGAGGACTGGCAGCTGGCGCGCGCCGAGTCGCACATGTCCACAGGTCTGCGCTCCGCCGAGTCGCAGGCGCTCGATCACCTGCCGGACTCGGACGTGAAGTCCGCGCTGCAGGCGATTCCCGAGGAGTTCCGCATCGCGGTTTATCTCGCCGATGTAGAGGGCTTTGCCTACAAGGAGATCGCGGACATCATGGGGACTCCCATCGGTACGGTGATGTCCCGACTGCACCGGGGCCGCCGCCAACTGCGCGGCATGCTGGAGGACTACGCCCGTGAACGCGGGCTCGTCCCGGCCGGCGCCGGAGAGTCGGACGATCGGAAAGGCTCGGGCTCATGAGCTGCGGAGAGCCGCACGAGACGGACTGCTCAGAAGT
The DNA here is from genome assembly GCF_042802415.1 of Streptomyces sp. NPDC057486. Taxonomy (NCBI): domain Bacteria; kingdom Bacillati; phylum Actinomycetota; class Actinomycetes; order Kitasatosporales; family Streptomycetaceae; genus Streptomyces; species Streptomyces sp. NPDC057486. The sequence continues at coordinate 8,495 of NZ_JBHVEE010000111.1, forward strand.
CCTCGATCATCTCTACGAGTTTCTCGACCATGAGATGCCCGACAGCGACTGCACCAAGTTCGAGGTGCACTTCGAGGAGTGCTCCCCCTGCCTGGAGAAGTACGGGCTGGAGCAGGCGGTGAAGAAGCTGGTCAAGCGCTGCTGCGGTCACGACGACGTGCCGGCCGACCTGCGCTCCAAGGTGATGGGCCGGATCGATCTGATCCGCTCCGGGCAGGCCGTGCCGGACCAGGACGTGGTGGCCGAGCTGCCGACCGCTGCCACGGACTGACCGGCGGCCGCCCCTGAGGACGGGGGCCCCTTCCGCGCACCGAGGGCGTGCCACGACTGTCGTGGCACGCCCTCACTCTCACCACCGCTGACGCGTGCCCTTCACCCGAACGTGCTAATCGGGCTCAACCGTGCTCGACCGAGTGCCCAACTCGCTAGCGTGGCGCCTCCATTGACCTAGTTGGGGGGCGGGCAGGGCGGGTGAGAGGCACCGGGGGTGCGGCGCGCGCGGTCATTCTGGTCGCCGCGGTCTGCGCTGTCCTCTGTGTGCGGCCCGCGTTGCCGCCCGACGGTACGGAGGTGCCCTGGGGCACCGTCGGTCTGCTCACCGGGCTCTATCTGGTCTGTGAACTTCCCGGACGCTGCCCGTTCTTCGGCAGCTCCGTGCCGATCGGTTCCGGATCGTTCTTTCCGCTGCTGCTCGCGGCGGCGTTCCTGCTGCCGCCTGCCGCCGCGGCGCTGGTCGCGATCCCCGGCTCACTCGTCGGCCGGGTGGAGAACGCGCCCATCGCGGCCCGCCGCGTCTGGCGCACGGCCCAGCTGGTGATCACTGTCTGGGTGGCGTCGGCCGTCCACGGCCTGCTCGGCGGCGGCGCCACGCTCGGCGGGCCCGGCCCCGGGCTGCTGCCCGACTTCCCGTACGCCGTCCTGCCCGCCTGCGTCGCCGCGCTGGCCTTCAGTCTCATCCTGACCGCCCTGGACGGCTCGATCCTGGCCGCGGCCGAACGGCTGCCCGTCAGGCGGGCCTGGAGGGGGCTTCTGCCGAGCTCGCTCGGACCACACCTGGTGCACGGGCTCGCCGGACTGATGATGGCCCTGCTGTGGCGCAGCTCGTACGGGCCGCTGTCGGCGCTCTTCGTCCTGCTGCCGATGTACATCTCCTGCTGGGTCTTCTCCCAGTACCACCGCCAGCAGGCCGCGCACCGCGCCACCATCCGGGCGCTGGTGCAGGCCGTCGACATCAAGGACACATACACCCGGGGGCACAGTGAGCGCGTCGGGCGGGCCTCCGTGTTGATCGCCCGGGAGCTGGGCATGGCGGAGGACCGGCTCGAAGTGCTCCGGTTCGCCGGGATCCTGCACGACGTCGGCAAGCTCGGCGTGCCGACCCGGGTGCTGCGCAAGGACGGGCCGCTCACCCCGGAGGAACGGCGCGTGATCGAGCTGCACCCGGAGTACGGCCACGAGATCGTCCGGGGCATCGGCTTCCTGGGCGAGGCGCGGGCGGCGATCCTGCACCATCACGAGCGGCTCGACGGCAGCGGATATCCCTACGGGCTGAGCGGGCGGGAGATTCCCGAGTTCGCCCGGGTCGTCGCGGTGGCCGACGCGTTCGACGCGATGACGTCGACGCGGTCCTACCGCAGGGGACGGCCGGTTCCGGTGGCGGTGGAGGAGCTGAAGCGCTGTGCGGGGACGCAGTTCGATCCGCAGATGGTGCGGGCGCTGGCGAGGGCGGTGGATCGGTGCGGGTGGGCTGCTGAGTCGGTGGCGGTGACGGCGGACGAGGCAGTTCCATTGCCGGGTGCGGGTGCGGGTGCGGGTGCGGGTGCGGGTGCGGGTGCGGGTGCGGGTGCGGGCTCCGGGTTCGTCCGGCAGGCGTCCGGTCCCCGGCCGCCGGACGGGCTCGGTGATGCCGACGGGCTCGACGGTGCGGACGGGCTCGACGGTGCCGCGGAACGTCCCCGGTGACCGGCGCCGTCGCTGCCGTCCGTGGCGGTGCCGTTGTGCTCGCCCTCGGAGGGCTGGCCCACACTCTGTGGCACGGAGTTCATGAACCCGGACATGCCCTTGCCTTCGGGGTGCTCATCACCGTCGGTGAACTCGCCCGCTGGGGTGCGCTGCCCGGGGAGCGGGAGCCCGCTCCGCTCGGAGCCGCCGGCGCGCTCGCGTACGCCCTGCTCGGCCGCAGTGGCGGGCAACCCACCACCCACGGGGTCCTCCAGGTCATCGCCGTTCTCGTCGCCGCGCAGCTGGTCGCAGCCGTGCCCCATGTGGCGCGCGGCAGCGGGCCCACCGCCGACCAGCTCGCCCGGCGGATCGTCACCGTCTCGTTCGCCGCCGTGTGCTTCCAGCCGCTCTACAACTCCGGCCGGACCGCCGACTGGTTCGGCGACGGACCGTTCTTCGCGCTCTTCCTTGTCGTCCTGCTCGGGCTCACCGCCCTGTGCGACGCCGTGCTCGGCGCCCTGCTGCTGCGCTCCGGCGCCCTCCCCCATGGCGCCCGGAGCAGGGGAGGCACCTCCATTCCGTACGGACCGCTGCTTCGCGACGAGCTGCGCGCCCTTCTCGGCATCGGTTCGGCGGTCTGTGCGACCGGTGCGGTGATGGCGCTCGGGGTCGCGGTCGCCGGGCTGTGGGCGCTGCCCGTGCTCTGCGTGCCCCTGCTGCTGACCCAGGTGTCGTTCCGCAGGTTCGTCGCCGTACGCACCACCTACCGGCAGACCATCGCCTCGCTCGCCCGGTCCACCGAGATCGCCGGCTACACCCCCCACGGGCATGCCCGCAGGGTGGCGGTCCTGTGTACGGCCGTCGGCCGGGAGCTGGGGCTCTCCGGGGCCGAGCTCACCGTGCTGGAGTACGCCGCCCTGATGCACGACATCGGTCAGCTCTCCCTCGTCGACCCGGTGCCGGACGGGGCGACCGCCCCGCTGCCCGCCGCGGAGCAGCGCCGGATCGCGCTGCTGGGCGGGGCCGTGGTGCGGCAGACCGGCGTGGACTCCGAGATCGCCGTCGTGGTGGAGCGGCAGGCCGACCCGTACCGCGAGCAGCCGCTGCCCGCCCGGATCGTCCGCGCCGTCAACGCATACGACGACCTCTGCGGGGAAGGTCTCAGCGGCCCGCTCGGCGCTCTGGAACGGCTCCGGCTCGGCACCGCCCACGACTACCAGCCGGAAGTGGTCGAATCGCTTGCCAAGGTGCTGGCCCGGGGCGGTCTGACCCCCGTCCCACCTGGGTAACCCATGGGTAATGAGCGGGCGTCCTGCCAGGCATGGTTGGATGCGAAGGAGAGCGCAAGACGAGGGTGTCCAGTCGGGACAGGCGGGAATCGTGAGGATCTTCGGGAAGGTACGGCATCGGCCCTCCGCCTCTTGGCGGCAGGCCACGGACCGCGCGTTCACGCTGATCGGCGACGGCCGGTACGAGGACGCGGGCGCACTGCTGACACGGGCGGCGGACCTGGAACCCTGGCTCTCCGAGTCATGGTTCAACCTGGCGCTGCTGCACAAATTCCGGCATGACTGGGAGCAGGCGAGAGCGGCCGGGCTGCGCGCCGTCGCGCTCCTCGACAAGGAGTCCGGCGCCCCCGACTGGTGGAACGTCGGGATCGCCGCCACCGCCCTGCAGGACTGGCCGCTGGCCCGCCGCGCCTGGCAGGCGTACGGCCTGAAGGTGCCCGGCACCGGCCAGCACACCGCGGCGGCCAACAGCGAGCCGGTCGGTATGGAGCTGGGCAGCGCGGCCGTGCGGCTGTCGCCCGAGGGTGAGGCCGAGGTCGTCTGGGGCCGCAGGCTGGATCCGGCCCGGATGGAAGTGCTGTCGATCCCGCTGCCCTCCTCCGGGCGGCGCTGGGGCGAGGTCGTCCTGCACGACGGGGTGCCGCACGGCGAGCGGGTCACCGCGGCCGGCCCCTCGTACCCCGTGTTCGACGAGATCGAGCTCTGGGCGCCGTCCCCCGTGCCCACCTGGGTGGTGCTCCTCGAAGCCGCCACGGAGGCGGACCGGGACGCTCTGGAGCAGCTGGCGTCCGATGCCGGGTTCGCCGCCGAGGACTGGTCGTCATCCGTGCGGCTGCTCTGCCGGGCCTGTTCCGAGAGCCGGATGGAGAGCGACGAGGGTGACGGCGAGCATCTCGACCCGCACGACCACAGCGAGCCCGGCCATCCGGGTCCGCTCGGCCATCGCACCGCCGGAGACCTGTGGGTGCCGGAGCGCGAGTGCGGGATAGCGGCCCCGGCCGGGCTGGTGCGCGGGCTGCTGGACGGCTGGGTGGCGGACAGCCCGGACAGCCGTGAGTGGCGGGATCTCGAAGAAGTCTGCTGAGCCGTGCGTCTGCGGCCCGGCCGTGGGCGACTCCCCGCGATCGGCAGCCCGCTCCCTGCGATGGGGGAGGCCGTTACGCTGTACGGGCATCGATTCGGGTTTTGAGGAAGGCGTACGGCGGACATGGCGCAGCAGGAGACGGACGAGCAGATCAGCGTCGACGACGAAGGCTTCGTCGTGGACACCGAGGACTGTGAGGCGCGTGAGGCGGCGTACCGCGAGCGCGGGACCTCCCGTCCGATCACGGTCGTGGGCAACCCGGTGCTGCACAAGGAGTGCAAGGACGTCACCGAGTTCGGTGACGAGCTGGGCCGGCTGATCGACGACATGTTCGCCAGCCAGCGGACGGCGGAGGGCGTGGGCCTGGCCGCCAACCAGATCGGCGTGGACCTCAAGGTGTTCGTCTACGACTGCCAGGACGACGACGGTGTCCGGCACGTGGGCGTCGTCTGCAACCCGGTGCTCGAAGAGCTGCCGCCGGAGAAGCGCATCCTCGACGACTCCAACGAGGGCTGCCTCTCCGTCCCGACCGCGTACGCCTCGCTGGCCCGCCCGGACTACGCGGTGGTGCGCGGCCAGGACGCCAAGGGCAACCCGGTCAGGATCCGCGGCAACGGCTACTTCGCGCGCTGCCTGCAGCACGAGACGGACCACCTGTACGGCTACCTGTACATCGACCGGCTCTCGAAGCGGGACCGCAAGGACGCGCTGCGGCAGATGGCGGAGAACACGCCGCGCTACGAGATCGTGCCGAACGAGTAGAACGTCGGCGGGCCCGGTCCCCCGCGTGCGGGGCCGGGCCCGTCTGCGTTCCTCCGCATTCCCGCTGATCCTCAACTGCCCTTTCTTCAGGCCTGGTTGACGCGCGTCGACCGTTCCGACAGGCTCTGCCTCCATACCTTCGTCGTGGTAGGGAGCCCCCCCATGCTCAGACGTACCGCAAGACTCCTGCTCGGCCTTGTCATGACCATGGCTTTCACCTGGGGCGGGGCGGTGATCACCTCCGGCACCGCACAGGCCGACGGCTGCTACACCTGGACCCGCACCCTGTCCCCGGGCGCCACCGGCAACGACGTCGTCCAGCTCCAGATCCGGGTTGCCGGATACCCCGGCTACAACTCCGTACTCGCCATCGACGGCTCCTACGGCCCCGCCACCACCGCAGCCGTCAAACGCTTCCAGGCCGCCTACGGCCTGGCCGCGGACGGCGTCGCCGGCCCGGCCACCCAGGCCAAGCTCTACGCACTCCAGGACGACGACTGCACGCCCATCCACTTCACGTACGCCGAACACAACACCTGCAACAGCACCTGGGCAGGTGGTGCCGTCGCGGCGGGCACGGCCAAGGCCAACGCCCTCAGCACGATGTGGAAGCTGGAGGCGCTGCGGCACGCCCTCGGTGACCAGTCCATCCGGGTCACCAGCGGCTTCCGCTCCACGGCCTGCAACAGCGCGGTCGGCGGCGCCTCGAACAGCCGCCATCTGTACGGGGACGCGGCCGACCTCGGAGCCGGGCCGCATGCCCTGTGCACCCTGGCCAAGGAAGCCCGTAACCACGGCTTCAACGGGATCCTCGGCCCGGGGTACCCGGACCACGGCGACCACGTCCACGTGAACCAGGGCCCCAGCCACTACTGGTCGGCTCCCAACTGCGGTATCTGACCCCGCACATGGAAGGGCCCCGCGCGCCGGCGATCAGGTGATCCGGCGGGCGGGGCCCCGTTCTGCGCGGCGTCAGGCGGATTGCACCGTCGGCCGGGGCGCCTCGGGCGGGTTGCGCCCTCGACAGGGTCCGGTCAGGCGGCGCCCGCCATCAGCCGGGTCGCGCCCGTCGTCTGGACCGCGACGCCGTCCGAAGCGCGCTCGGTCAGGTGCAGCTGCGAGATCGCGTTGCGCAGCGTCAGCGCACCCGCCCCGGTGTCCAGCTGCCAGCGTTGGGTGCGCGCCGTCGCCGAGCAGTTCCCGAGCGACAGCTCCGCCCCCACCTCCAGCGGCGCGCCCAGGTACTTCTTGCCCCGCACCGCGTCCAGGCACTGGCCGGTCTCCGTGGACCGCACCGTGTAGTACCCGTCGGCGGTCGCCGTCAGCGCCCAGGAAGCCGCGCTGTCCTTGACCAGGGACACACCCGCGTCCGCCCCGGGGGCGAGTGCCTTCGCGCCCGTGGTCAGCCGGTACGTACCGTCGGCGAGCGGCGTTCGGTCGGTGTTCTCCCAGCCCGGTGCGTGACCGATCCTCCGGGCGAGCGCCTCGAAACCGGCGTACGTCGGGCTCGGCTTCGGGCCGCCCCAGGTCGCCTGCGCCACGAATCGCAGCGGCATGAAGGTCTTCGCCTCGACCTCGTTCTCCGTCTCGGCCGCCGCGCTGTCCGGCCACAGGCTGATCTTCGCGCCGGTGAGGTTGACCGCCCCCTGGGACAGCGTCTGACCCTCGAAACGCAACGGCGTCCAGTCGCTCTCGTACAGCTTCTGCGTCTGCATCGTGAAGCCGCCGCGTACCAGGTAGAGCGAGTAGGCGGAGTTCATGACCGGCCGACCCTCGGCCAGCAGCGAGGACGGCTGCTGGATGGAACCGCCGCCCAGCCAGTGCTCGACGGTGATGTCACGGTCCAGCGGGACGACGGTGTTCCTGCCGACGAGCCCGTCGTTCCAGATCCGGAGCGACCTGCCGTCCGCCTTCACATGCGCGTTGACCTGGTTGATGAAATCGGTGAAGAGATCGTCGGGAGTGGCCGACGCACCGAACTTCGCGGTCGCCGCGGCCTGCAGTTGCGGGTAGTTCGGATAGGAGGAGCCGATCATGTACTCGTCGGCGCCCATGTGCCAGTAGCGGCTGCCCCAGACCTTCAGCGCCTCGTCGACCATCGAGGTGTAGTACGCCAGTGCCTCGGGCCGGGAGATGTCGAGCCGGGGCGGGGAGGCGACGCCGTTGCGGTCCTTGAGCTGGAGCTCCGGGTGCTTCTCCAGATAGGTGTCCATGTGGCCGGGGGAGTTGATCTCCGGCACGAGCTCGATGTGATACTTCCTGGCCATGGTGACCAGCTTGCGGACCTGCGCCTTGGTGTAGTAGCCCCAGAACGCGGACGCCGGGTCGGTGTCGCTCTTGACCTTGGCCTCGATCCACAGCTGGTTGAGCTTCTGCGATGCCATGTCCTTCATCAGCCGCTCGAACCACTGCGTCGAGACGTTGATGTAGCAGGCGCAGACTCCGACTCCGCGCTCGCGGTACGCGGGCACATCGGTCGCCGAACCGCGCGCGGCGCGGCCGTCGTCGTTCAGCAGCTGGAGGACGGTCCGGCTCCCGTAGAACACACCGGTGGAGGTCGCCGCGGTGACGGTGAGCCGCTCGCCGACATCGAGACGGTAGCCCTCCGCGCCCAACTCACCCTTCAGTGAGGGGTCCTGACGCAGCACGATGTCACCGGGGCGGGTGGCACGGCTCCGCGACACCGGGGCCCCGCCGTTCAGTTCGCCCGCGAAACGTCCCGCGTCCGCGGTCGTACGGCCGTCCAGTACCCCGTCCAGCACGATCCTGGTCCGGTCGGTGAGCTTGAACTCGCCCTGGTCGCCCTGCCAGTGACGGAGGGTGGGCAGCACCTCGGGCGGGGCCGCAGCGGCGGAGCCGTCCTCGGCCGAGGCGCTCTGCCACGGCAGCAGCGCGGCGGCCAGCGCCGCCACCACGGCTCCGATGGTCCTTCGTCTTGCCATCCGCATGTCCATGCGCCCGACCCTCGTGGGGGGAGAGGCCTGCGGTCCATGGACTGATGCGTGAAACAGTTGGACGAATGATCGGAGGTCAGGTCCGAAGGGGATCAGGCAATTTCGGAGACGGCAGCCGGGCCGCGGAAGGTGTGGCGGTAAGCATTCGGAGTGGTTCCCAGGGACTTGACGAACTGATGGCGCAGCGCCGCCGCATTTCCGAAACCGGTACGTCCGGCGATCGTGTCCATCGTTTCATCGGATGTCTCCAGCAGGTGCTGTGCCAGCAGGACCCGTTGGCGCAGCAACCAGCGGTACGGGGTGGTGCCCGTCTCCTGCTGGAAGCGGCGCGCGAACGTGCGCGGCGACATGTGCGCCTGGGCGGCGAGCTGTTCGACGGTCATCTCCCGGTCGAGGTGGCGCTCCATCCAGGCGAGCGTTCCGCCGACCGTGTCGCACGCGGTGCGGGGCAGAGGGCGCTCGATGTACTGCGCCTGACCGCCGTCGCGGTGCGGCGGTACCACCATGCGGCGGGCGATGGCATTGGCGACATGGGGTCCGTGCGCCTGCCGGACCAGGTGCAGACAGGCGTCGATCCCGGCGGCGGTGCCCGCCGACGTGATGATCTGTCCCTCGTCCACATACAGCACGTCCGGCTCGACGACGGCCCGCGGGAAGCGGCGCGCCAGTTCGGCCGTGTTGTGCCAGTGGGTGGTGCAGCGCCGCCCGTCCAGCAGCCCGGCCTCACCGAGCACGAAGGCGCCGGTGCACACGCTGAGCACCCGGGCCCCGCGGTCCACGGCCCTGCGCAAGGACTCCAGCACCTCGTCCGGGAAGTCCCGGCTCTTGAAGGACGCACCGGCGGGGACGGCGATCAGGTCCGCCTCGTCCAGCCGGTCGAGACCGTGCGGGGTGGACACGGTGAACCCGGCATGGGTCCGCAGCACCGGACCCTCGCCGGAAACCACCGCGAAGTCGTGCACCGGCAGGCCTTCGTCACTGCGATCGAGTCCGAACACCTCGGCCAGTACCCCGAGTTCGAAGGGATGCACCTCGCCGAGCAGCAGGACCGCGACATTGTTCAGCATGCAGTCAGTGTGGCAGTAATTCGATGCTGTGTGACAGTCCTGCCACTGCCGGACTCGTCCCGCGCGGGCGAGAGTGGAGGCATGAACACATTCCTGAACCACCTGGGCATTGCGGTCGTTTTCGTACTCGTCCTGGCGCCGGTGCTGGTCGGCATCGCGCACGACCGCCGCATCGACCGCCAGCTGCGCGAGGCGGAACGGGATCGGCGGCCCGAACCACCGGGAACAGCGGACGCCGCACAACCGGTGAAGGCTGTGCGGCGTCCGGACCTCCGGATCGGGGCGTGAGCCCAGTGCCCTCCCGGCAATGTTTGCCCCGTCGCGGCAAACATTGCCGGTCACACGCCCTAGAAGTCGTCGTCGAAGGCGACCGAGCCCTCCACCGCCACCTGGTAGGCGGACGGCCGGCGCTCGAAGAAGTTCGTCAGCTCCTGGACGCCCTGCAGCTCCATGAACGAGAACGGGTTCTCGGAGCCGTACACGGCCGGGAAGCCGAGCCGGGTGAGCCGCTGGTCGGCGACGCACTGCAGGTACTCGCGCATCGACTCGGTGTTCATGCCCGGCAGTCCGTCACCGCACAGGTCGCGGCCGAACTGCAGCTCCGCGTCGACCGCCTCCTTCAGCATGTCGGTGACCTGCTGCTGGAGCTCGTCGTCGAAGAGGTCGGGTTCCTCCTTGCGGACGGTGTCGACGACCTCGAACGCGAAGTTCATGTGCATCGTCTCGTCACGGAAGACCCAGTTGGTCCCCGTGGCGAGACCGTGCAGCAGACCGCGGGAGCGGAACCAGTAGACGTACGCGAAGGCGCCGTAGAAGAACAGTCCCTCGATGCACGCCGCGAAGCAGATCAGGTTCAGCAGGAAGCGTCGGCGGTCGGCCTTCGTCTCCAGCCGTTCGATCTTTTCGACCGAATCCATCCACTTGAAGCAGAACTGCGCCTTCTCGCGGATGGAGGGGATCTCCTCCACCGCGTCGAACGCGGCCGCGCGGTCGTCCGGGTCGGGCAGGTACGTGTCGAGCAGCGTCAGATAGAACTGGACGTGCACGGCCTCCTCGAAGAGCTGTCGCGACAGATACAGCCGCGCTTCCGGGGAGTTGATGTGCTTGTACAGGGTCAGTACGAGGTTGTTCGACACGATCGAGTCGCCGGTCGCGAAGAACGCGACGAGCCGGCCGATCATGTGCTGCTCGGCGGGTGTCAGCTTGGCGAGATCGGCGACGTCGGAGTGGAGGTCGACCTCCTCGACCGTCCAGGTGTTCTTGATCGCGTCGCGGTAGCGCTCGTAGAAGTCCGGGTAGCGCATGGGCCGCAGGGTCAGTTCGAAGCCCGGGTCGAGCAGATTCTTGTCGGTTGAGCTCATTACTGGCAGGCCTCGCAGGACTCGGGGTTTTCGAGGGAACAGGCGATCGCGTCCGCGTCGGGAGCCGAAGCCTGCTGGACGGGAAGGGCAGCGGCGACCGTGGCCTGGCCCGATGCCGCCCGCGCGATCCGGGTGGCCGGACGTGAGCGCAGGTAGTACGTCGTCTTCAGCCCCTGCTTCCAGGCGTAGGCGTACATCGAGGAGAGCTTGCCGATCGTCGGCGTCTCCAGGAACAGGTTCAGCGACTGGCTCTGGTCCAGGAACGGCGTACGCGCCGCCGCCATGTCGATCAGACCGCGCTGAGGGATCTCCCACGCCGTGCGGTACAGCGCCCGTACGTCCTCCGGGATCCAGGCGAAGCCCTGCACCGAGCCGCTCGCCTCGCGCAGCGCCTCGCGGGTCCGCGCGTCCCACACGCCCAACTGCTTCAGCTCGTTCACCAGATAGGCGTTGACCTGGAGGAACTCACCGCTGAGGGTTTCGCGCTTGAAGAGGTTGGAGACCTGCGGCTCGATGCACTCGTACACCCCGGCGATCGAGGCGATCGTGGCGGTCGGAGCGATGGCGAGCAGCAGCGAGTTGCGCATGCCGGTCCGTGCGATCCGGGCGCGCAGCGCTTCCCAGCGCTCGGGCCAGCTCAGCTCGGTGTCGTAGTGGTCGGGGTGCAGCACGCCGCGGGCGGCGCGCGTCTCGGACCAGGCGGGCAGCGGACCGGAACGCTCGGCGAGGTCGCAGGACGCCTCGTACGCGGCGAGCATGATCCGCTCGGAGATCTTCGTGGAGAGCGCGCGGGCCTCGGGGGAGTCGAACGGCAGCCGCAGCCGGAAGAAGACGTCCTGGAGCCCCATCGCGCCCAGCCCCACCGGACGCCAGCGGGCGTTGGAGCGGCCGGCCTGCTCGCTCGGGTAGAAGTTGATGTCGACGACCCGGTCGAGGAACGTCACGGCGGTACGGACGGTGGCGTCCAGCCGCTCCCAGTCGATGTCGCCGTCGGCCACGAACGAACCGAGGTTGACCGAACCGAGGTTGCAGACGGCGGTCTCGCCGTCGTCGGTGACTTCGAGGATCTCGGTGCACAGGTTCGACGAGTGGACGACGCGACCCGGCTCCGCCGTCTGATTGGCCGTCCGGTTGGAGGCGTCCTTGAACGTCATCCAGCCCTGACCTGTCTGCGCGAGCGTCCGCATCATCCGGCCGTACAGCTCACGCGCGGGCATCGACTTGCGGGCCAGGCCCTTGGCCTCGGCGGCCCGGTACGCGGCGTCGAACTCGTCGCCCCACAGGTCGACCAGTTCCGGCACGTCGGCGGGGGAGAACAGCGACCAGTCGCCGTCCGCGTCGACCCGGCGCATGAACTCGTCAGGGATCCAGTGCGCCAGGTTGAGGTTGTGCGTACGCCGCTGGTCCTCGCCCGTGTTGTCGCGCAGCTCCAGGAATTCCTCGATGTCCGCGTGCCACGTCTCCAGGTAGACGGCGGCGGCGCCCTTGCGGCGGCCGCCCTGGTTCACTGCGGCGACCGAGGCGTCGAGCGTCTTCAGGAACGGCACGATGCCGTTGGAGTGCCCATTGGTACCGCGGATCAGCGAGCCGCGGGCGCGGATGCGGGAGTACGACAGGCCGATGCCGCCCGCGTGCTTGGAGAGCCGTGCCACCTGGTGGTAGCGGTCGTAGATCGAGTCGAGTTCGTCCAGCGGCGAGTCCAGCAGATAGCAGGAGGACATCTGCGGGTGCCGGGTGCCGGAGTTGAAGAGCGTGGGGGAGGAGGGGAGGTAGTCGAGGCGGCTCATCAGGCCGTACAGCGAGGCGACCTCGTCCAGTGCGCGTACCGACTCGTCCTCGGCGAGACCGGCGGCGACGCGCAGCATGAAGTGCTGCGGCGTCTCGATGACCTGGCGGGTGAGCGGGTGGCGCAGGAGATAACGGCTGTGCAGCGTCCGCAGCCCGAAGTAGCCGAACCGGTCGTCGGCGCCGTCGGCGAGGGACTGCTCGACCAGCGCGTCGAGCCGCGCCGCGTGGAGTGCCACGAAAGCGGCCGTGCGGTCCGCGATCAGACCCTCGCGGTGGCCGACGGCGACCGAGGCGGAGAACGACAGCGCGCCCTGACCGGCCGCCTCGTCCGCGATGGTGCGGGTCAGGAGGCGGGCGGCGAGCCGGGAGTACGCGGGGTCCTCGGCGATCAGACCCGCGGCGGCCTCGGTGGCCAGCGCGCGCAACTCCGCCTCGTCCGACGCGGCGTTGCGGCCGCGCAGCGCGGCGGCGGCGACGCGGCCGGGGTCGGTGTCGGGCAGATCGGCAGTGAGGTCGGTCAGGGTCCGCAGCAGTGCGGTCCCGGGTCCGTCGTTCGTGGTTCCCGCGGACTCGGCGACTGAAGCCGGATCGGCTGGCGCGATGGTCACGTGGTGCTCTCCCTCGCTCGGCTCTGGGCCGGCGGGGGAGCGGGGCAGCCGCGCGGAGGCATGCCCGAAGAAGGAGGGCAGCCCTGCGTGCGGCGTCCACCGGCCCATCCGCGAGGCCCGGACGTCTGGGCGTCCGGATCGGTCGAGCCGGACGCGCTGTCGGCAGGTCCTCGGACTTTCAGGGTGCGCAAAAGGGCACCGAATACACCGTTGCGGGACAGTTCCGGATTCACACCGGATTTCCCTGCGGCGACAGCGAGCACGAGCATACATGTGGGGGCCGCCCGATGAGGCGGCCCCCACATGTTGTGTCGCATCGGTTCAGAGGCTCAGGCTGTAGGTGAGGAGCGAGAGGCCTTCGACGGGATCCCAGTCCCGTTCCGGCGTGCGTACGAAGCCGAGTCGATGGTAGATCCGGTGGGCGCCGAGCATGGTCGGCTGGGTGGACAGGACGAGCCGCGCGACGCCCTCCGTGGCCCGTGCCCGGTCGATACAGGCCCGCACGAGCGCCTCGCCCGCCCCGTGGCCGCGTGCCTTCCGTGCGACCGCGAGCATCCGGAACTCGGCCTCGTCGGGGCGGGCGATGTCGGCCCACGGATTGCCGGGCGGCGCGTAGGTGACTCCGCCGAGGAGCGTGCCGTCGGCACCGACGGCGACGAGCACGTCGGCCTCGGCGACGCGACGGGGGACGTCCCGGAGCGTTTCGAGATACGGGTCGTCGGCGCCGAGGTCGAGCAGGCCGTCGTCGAGGTAGGCGTGGGCGGTGATCTCCCCGAGGGCGGTGTGTTCCGTCGGGGAGATCGGGCGGATCGAAAGGTCCATGCCGGGAGTGTGCCGTACGGGTGGGACGGCACCGGACGGGCTGGGGTGCAGCCCGTCCGGCGCCCTGCGATCGCACGCACCGGACGACGCTCCTCATGGGGCGGACGCCGCCGGTCGCGGCACCAGTGCTGAGACCGGAACTAGCCGGCGGACGGGCTCGCGTCGGGTGACGGGCTCGACTCGGGCCGGGCCGACGGGAGTTCCACCCGGACGCCCGGGTCGCCCGCGTCCGCCGTGTAGTCCGCGGGGGAGGTCTCGTCGACCCCCGCCGGGGCCTTCACCGCGTTCAGGACGATCGTCAGCACCACGGTCACCACGGCGTTCAGCACGAACGCCGTCAGACCGATGTAGCCGATCTCGCCGATCCCCGGGATCTCCTTCGAGGATCCGCCGAAGTGCGCCTGGGTCGGGCTCGCCACTCCGTACGCGGCGAGCGTGCCGTACACCATGCCGACCGCCCAGCCCGCGAGCAGCGCCCAGCGGTGGAACCACCGGGTGAACAGGCCGCCGACCAGCGCCGGGAACGTCTGCAGGATCCAGATCCCGCCGAGCAGCTGGAAGTTGATCGCGACCGTCTTGTCCATGGTGAGGACGAAGGCGAGCGCGCCGACCTTCACCAGCAGCGACACCAGCTTGGAGACCTTGGTCTCCTGGGCCGCGGTCGCGTCGGGCTTCAGGAAGTCCTTGTAGATGTTCCGGGTGAAGAGGTTCGCCGCGGCGATCGACATGATCGCGGCGGGCACCAGCGCGCCGATGCCGATCGCGGCGAACGCCACACCGGCGAACCAGTCGGGGAACATGTTCTCGAACAGCTGCGGGATCGCCAACTGTCCGTTCTCCACCTTGACTCCGGCGGCGATCGCCATGAAGCCGAGCAACGCCAGCAGGCCCAGCATCAGCGAGTACAGCGGCAGGATCGTGGTGTTCCGCCGGATCACCTCACGGCTGCGGCTGGAGAGCGTCGCCGTGATCGAGTGCGGGTACATGAAGAGGGCGAGCGCCGACCCCAGTGCCAGGGTCGCGTAGCCCCATTGGCCGGGTTCGGCCGGTGCCAGGGCGCCGCGCGGTTTGCCGGTTGCGGGGTTGGTCTGCGAGAACGCGTCGCCCGCCTTGGCGAAGATGTCGTCGAAGCCGCCCAGCTTGATCGGGATGTAGATGATCGCCACCGCGATGACCAGGTAGATCAGCCCGTCCTTGACGAACGCGATCAGCGCGGGGGCACGCAGCCCGGAGGAGTACGTGTACGCGGCGAGCACCGCGAACGCGATCAGCAACGGCAGGTCCTTGACGAACCAGTTGGTGTTCTCGCCGCCGCCGACGCCCATCACGTCCAGCACCGCCTGGATGCCGACGAGCTGAAGCGCGATGTACGGCATCGTGGCGAGGATGCCGGTGACGGCGACCGCCAGCGACAGGCCCTTCGATCCGAAGCGCCCGCGGACGAAGTCCGAGGTGGTGACGTACCCGTGCTTGTGCGACACCGACCACAGCCGCGGCAGGAAGGTGAAGATCAGCGGGTACACGAGGATGGTGTACGGGACCGCGAAGAAGCCGGCCGCTCCGGCTGCGTAGATCGCGGCGGGTACGGCGACGAAGGTGTACGCGGTGTACAGGTCGCCGCCGAGCAGGAACCAGGTGACCCAGGTGCCGAACGACCTGCCGCCCAGGCCCCATTCGTCGAGGCTGGCCTCGTTCTCGGCCTTGCGCCAGCGCGCGGCCATGAAGCCGATGACCGTGACGGCCAGGAAGAAGAAGATGAAGACGCCGAGCGCGACGCCGTTCACGCCGTCCTTCATGCCGACGCACCCCCCTTGCGGGCGCGCTGGTCACGCTGCCAGAGCTTGTACGCGACCATCGTGAGCGCCGTGGAGATCAGCACCCAGACCATCTGGTACCAGTAGAAGAACGGGATACCGATGAAGGTGGGGTCCACCTTCGCGTACGAACCCACCCAGAGCATCGCCACGAACGGGGCGACGAGGCAGAGGGCGATGACCACTCTCACAGGAGTGACTGTCGGTGGTTTCGCGTCTGTTTCTTCCGTCATGCGGCGACTCCGTCCCCTCGCTGATCACCTGTTGTAATGCGCAGGCAATCTAGGGGAGGGTTCCGGCCACAGTCACCCCCTGTCCGCATTGCGGTCCGGCAACGGTGTCACGAAACCGCCAGGGGGGCCTGCCCGAGGACCGACTCCCGATGCTCTGTTCGAGGTTGAACAGTTTGTTCGGTCAGGAGCCGGTCCGCGGCCTCAGTCGGTCGGTCGCTTCAGACGCGCCACGAACTTGTAACGGTCGCCGCGGTACACCGACCGCACCCACTCGACCGGTTCGCCCTGTCCGTCCAGGGAGTGACGGGACAGCATGAGCATCGGCAGGCCCACGTCCGTACCGAGCAGACCGGCTTCGCGCGGGGTGGCGAGCGAGGTCTCGATCGTCTCCTCGGCCTCCGCGAGCCGTACGTCGTACACCTCGGCCAGTGCCGTGTAGAGGGAGGTGTACTTCACCAGCGAACGACGCAACGCGGGAAAACGTTTGGCCGAGAGGTGCGTGGTCTCGATGGCCATCGGTTCACCGCTGGCCAGGCGGAGCCGCTCGATCCGCAGCACCCGGCCACCGGTGGTGATGTCGAGCAGTCCGGCGAGGGTGTCGTCGGCCGTGACATATCCGATGTCCAGTAGTTGAGATGTCGGTTCCAGGCCCTGGGCGCGCATGTCCTCGGTGTACGAGGTGAGCTGCAGGGCCTGGGAGACCTTCGGCTTGGCCACGAACGTGCCCTTGCCCTGGATGCGCTCCAGCCGGCCCTCGACGACCAGCTCCTGGAGCGCCTGGCGCACGGTCGTGCGCGAGGTGTCGAACTCGGCGGCCAGGGTCCGCTCCGGTGGCACCGGGGTGCCTGGCGGCATGGTGTCCGTCATGTCGAGGAGGTGGCGCTTCAGCCGGTAGTACTTCGGGACCCGCGCGGTGCGCGTGCCCGCGCCCGTCTCGTTCTCCGTACTGCCGCCCTCGGCACTCATGGCCCGCCTTCCCGACTGCTGCGTTGCTGCCGTCACCTGCTCCTCCGTCTGTCGCGGCTCACATGGTGGCACGGTCCGGTCACGGCTCGTCGCCCTCCCTCAGGTGTCGGTCCTATAACGGACGCGAGTGCACTTCTTATACACCCTTGACACCCCTAAAGGTCTAGGCCAAGCTCCGGGTACTGGTCTAAACCATTAAAGACCAGGTCCCAGCCCCACGGGCAGTACCCGGCGCATGCAATTGTGCGACGGACGGCGATCTCGGGTGGTGGGGGGAATTCTCTTGCATCCCTGAGGAGGGTGTCGTGAAGCGCGGACTCATCGCGGCCATTGGTGTGGTGGCTCTCTTGGCCGGTGCCACTGCCTGTGGCTCGGACGACAAGACCGACAGCAGCAAGAAGACCGGGCCCGACAGCTACAAGGGCCAGACGCTGACCGTCTGGGCCATGGACGGCTCCACGCCTCCCGGCTGGACCAAGGACCTCACCGCCGCCTTCCAGAAGAAGACCGGTGCCACGCTGAAGTTCCAGACCCAGAAGTGGGACGGCATTCAGCAGAAGATCACGACGGCTCTCTCCGAGTCGACCCCGCCGGACGTCATCGAGGTCGGCAACACCCAGACCCCGGCCTACGCGGCCACCGGGGGCCTCGCCGACCTGAGCGACCTCAAGCAGGAGATCGGCGGCGACTGGGTCGACGCGCTCAACAAGTCCTCGGTCTTCGACGGCAAGCAGTACGCCGCGCCGTGGTACTTCGCCAACCGCGTCGTCATCTACAACAAGAAGGTCTGGGCCGACGCCGGCATCACGGACACCCCGAAGACGCGCGACGAGTTCTTCAAGGACCTCGACGCCATCAAGAAGAAGGGCAAGGCCGAGCCGATCTACATGCCCGGCCAGAACTGGTACTTCTTCGACGGCCTGACCATCGGCCAGGGCGCGGACCTCGTGAAGAAGGAAGGCGACAAGTACGTCTCCAACCTCTCCGACCCCAAGGTCGCCACGGCCATGGAGCTCTACAAGAAGTACCAGTCCTACTCCAAGGCCCCCAAGGACAAGGACGAGGCCACCCCGCAGCAGGCCGAGGTCTTCGCCAAGGGCAAGGTCGGTGCCTTCATCGGCATGGGCTGGGAGGCCGGCACGGCCATCGCGGCCAACAAGCAGATCGAGGGCGACATCGGCTACTTCACCATCCCGGGTGAGACCGCCGACAAGCCCGAGGGAGTCTTCCTCGGTGGCTCCAACTTCGCGGTCGCCGCGGGCAGCAAGAAGCAGGACCTCGCCAAGGAGTTCCTGAAGCTCGCCCTGTCCGACCAGTTCGAGGGCCAGCTGGCCAAGGAGAACGGCGTCATCCCGAACAAGGAGTCGCTCAACTCCAACCTGACCGGCAACGGCGCCGCCGAGGCCGCGGCCCCGGCCGCCGCCGGTGGTGGCACCACCCCGCTCATTCCCGAGTGGGCCGCAGTCGAGAACGCGCCGAACCCGATCAAGAGCTACATGACCGCGGTTCTGAACGGTAAGTCCCCGGCCGACGCCGCCAAGGCGGTCGAGGCGGAGATCAACAAGCGTCTCTCGCAGAAGAGCTGACCGCACGCGCCGGGGGGCGGGCATCTGCCGCCCCCCGGCGCTCCCGCGTGACTCGACCGTACGGCCCAAGAAGAGATGGCGAGCATGTCAGTGCAGACCGAAAAAGTGGACTCGGTCCCGGCAGCCGGCGTCCGCGAGAATGACGCCCCTCCAGGCGGCCCCGCCGCTTCGAGCACGGAGCGGGCCGGTGGATCCGCCCCCTACCTCCTCCTCCTGCCCGCACTGCTCGCCACAGCGGTGCTCCTGGGCTACCCGCTGGTCAAGAACGGCATGCTGTCGTTCCAGAACCTCAACCCGCGCCAGCTGATCCTCCACCTGACCGAGTGGAACGGCGTCGACAACTACAAGGAAATCCTCGGCAGCTCGGACTTCTGGAGGGTCGTCGAGCGGTCGGTCCTCTTCACCGCCGCCAACGTCGTCCTGATCATGCTGCTCGGGATGCTGGTCGGCCTGCTGCTCGCGCGGCTGGGCAAGAAGATGCGAGTGCTGCTCATGCTGGGCCTGGTGCTCGCCTGGGCCATGCCGATGATCGCGGCGACCACGGTCTACCAGTGGCTGTTCGCCCAGCGGTTCGGTGTCGTCAACTACGTCCTGGACAGCCTCGGCTGGCACTCGATGGCCGACTTCAACTGGACGAGCAGTCAGTTCTCCACCTTCTCGCTGGTCACCCTGGTGATCGTCTGGCAGTCCATCCCGTTCGTGGCGATCAACCTGTACGCCGCGTCGACGACGATCCCCCAGGAGCTCTACGAGGCCGCCTCGCTCGACGGCGCCGGCTCCTGGAAGAGCTTCACCTCGGTGACGCTCCCGTTCCTGAAGCCGTTCCTGCTGGCCACGACGTTCCTCGAAGTCATCTGGGTCTTCAAGTCCTTCGCCCAGCTCTTCGCGATCAACGGCGGCGGCCCGGACCGGCTCACCGAGACCCTGCCCGTCTACGCGTTCGTCGAAGGCGTCGGCAACCAGCACTTCGGCATGGGTGCGGCCATCTCGTTCCTGACGATCATCGTCCTGCTGGCGATGACTGGTTACTACCTGCGCACCGTACTCAAGCAAGAGGAGGACGAGCTGTGAGGCGCTCACTGTTCGGCCGGATCTGGCCCAACCTGACGGCTGTCGTCCTCTTCATAGGCTTCGCCTTCCCCGTCTACTGGATGTTCAGCACGGCGTTCAAGCCGACCGGCGACATCATCACCGACACCCCGGTGTGGTTCCCCACCGACATCACCCTCGGGCACTTCAAGAAGGCCATCGCGGCCGACCACTTCTGGACCCTGGTCGGCAACTCGTTCACGGTGACGATCCTGTCCGTGGCCGCCTCGCTGGTGATCGCGCTACTGGCGTCCTTCGCGATGGCGCGCATGCGCTTCAAGGGCCGCCGGGGCATCCTGCTGACGTTCATGATTGCGCAGATGGCGCCGTGGGAAGTCATGGTCATCGCGATCTACATGCTGGTCCGCGATGCGGACATGCTGAACAGCCTGCTCCCGCTGACGGTCTTCTACATGATGATGGTCCTGCCCTTCACCGTCCTGACGCTGCGCGGCTACGTCGCCGCGGTGCCCAAGGAACTGGAGGAGTCCGCCATGGTCGACGGCTGCACCCGCCCGCAGGCGTTCAGGAAGGTGATCCTGCCGCTGCTCGGCCCCGGCCTGATGGCGACCTCGCTCTTCGGATTCATCACCGCCTGGAACGAGTTCCCGCTCGTCCTCATCCTCAACAAGGACATCGAGTCCCAGACCCTGCCGCTCTGGCTCTCGCAGTTCCAGACCGCGTTCGGTGACGACTGGGGGGCGACCATGGCTGCCTCCTCGCTCTTCGCGATCCCGATCCTGATCCTCTTCATCTACTTGCAGCGCAAGGCCGTCAGCGGTCTTACCGACGGCGCCGTGAAGGGATAACGCCGCGTCATGACCACGCTCACCTCCACCACGGACACCGTCACGCGCGACGCCCTGGCCGTCCTGCAGCCGGGGTTCGCCGGCACCACCGCGCCGGACTGGCTGCTGCGCCGAGTCGGCGAGGGACTCTCCTCCGTCGGTCTGTTCGGCCGCAACATCGAGACGCCGGAGCAGCTCTCCGCGCTCACCGCCCAGCTCCGGGCCGAGCGGGACGACGTACTCGTCGCGATCGACGAGGAGGGCGGTGACGTCACCCGGCTCGAGGTGCGTCACGGCTCGTCCTTCCCCGGCAACCTCGCACTCGGCGCCGTCGACGACCCGGGGCTGACCCGTGCGGTCGCCCGGGAGCTCGGCCGCCGGCTCGCCGAGTGCGGTGTCAACCTCAACTGGGCACCGTCCGCCGACGTCAACTCGAACCCGGGCAACCCGGTCATCGGCGTCCGGTCCTTCGGCGCCGACCCGCACCTCGTCGCCCGGCACACCGCCGCGTACGTCGAGGGGCTCCAGGCCGCCGGGGTCGCCGCCTGCACCAAGCACTTCCCGGGGCACGGCGACACCGCGGTCGACTCGCACCACGCGCTGCCCCGCATCGATGTGGACCTCGACACCCTGCACGCCCGTGAGCTGGTGCCTTTCCGGGCGGCGATCGCGGCGGGTTCCAAATCGGTGATGAGCGCGCATATTCTGCTTCCCGCGCTCGACCCCGACCGCCCGGCGACGTTGAGCCCACGGATCCTCACCGGTCTGCTGCGCGAGGAACTGGGTTACGACGGGCTGATCGTCACCGACGGCATGGAGATGCAGGCCATTTCCTCGACGTACGGGATCGAGCGCGGTTCCGTCCTCGCGATCGCCGCGGGCGCCGACGCGATCTGTGTCGGCGGCGGGCTGGACGACGAGGACACCGTGCTGCGGCTGCGTGACGCGCTGGTCGCGGCGGTGCGGACCGGCGAACTGCCCGAGGAGCGGCTGGCCGACGCGGCGGCACGGGTACGTGCCCTCGCGTCCTGGACGCGGCGGGCGAGGGGGGCTGTCCCGGAGCCGGGCGCGGCAACGCAGGAGGGGACCGCGCCCGGCACCGGTATCGCTTCCGACATCGGCCTGGTGGCCGCCCGTCGTGCGGTGCAGGTGTCCGGCACGGCCGAACCCCTGACCGAGCCGGCGTACGTCGCCGCGTTCACTCCGGTCGCGAACATCGCGGTCGGCGACGAGACCCCGTGGGGCATCGCGGCCGAACTGGCCCGGATTCTGCCGGGCACCGGCACCGACACCTACAACAGCGGGACCGAGGCCCCGGTGACAGCGGTCCTGGACGCCGCGGGAGACCGCCGCATCGTCGTGGTCGTCCGCGACGCCCACCGTCACCCGTGGATGACGGACGCCGTGGACGCCCTGATCGCGGAGCGCCCCGACACCGTGGTCGTCGAAATGGGCGTTCCGCAGGAGTCCCCGAGAGGCGCGCTGTACGTAGCCACCCACGGCGCAGCCCGAGTCTGCGGCCAGGCAGCAGCAGAGGCCGTCACGGGATCAGCCGGTCCGTCCGGAGCCTGACACGGGGACGATCCGCACGCCGTCAGGGGTTCCGACCCCGGTCCGGTGATCGAGGAAGACGCGCCCGCCGGTCGCGCAACCGGCACACGAAAGGGCCGGGACACCCCACGCGGTGTCCCGGCCCTTTGCGAGCTCCTCTCAGGCCCTCTCCGGCCGATCTTCGTGGGCCCGCGGGCAGACATGGCCGGTCACGGCACTAGATCCCCTGCCACCGCGGCTTCGCCGCATACGTGGCCCGGAAGTAGTCCGCCAGCTTCAGCTTCGACGCCGCTGCCTCGTCCACGACCACCGTCGCATGCGGATGCAGCTGCAGGGCCGACGCCGGTACGAACGACGCCACCGGCCCCTCGACCGTCAGCGCCACCGCCTCGGCCTTGCCCTCGCCCGTCGCCAGCAGGATCGGGTGGCGGGACTCCAGGATCGTGCCGATGCCCTGAGTGATGACGTGGTGCGGCACCTGGCTGATGTCGTTGTCGAAGAAGCGCGCGTTGTCGACCCGGGTCTGCTCGGTCAGCGTCTTGATCCGGGTACGGGACGCCAGCGAGGAGCACGGCTCGTTGAAGCCGATATGCCCGTCCGTGCCGATCCCGAGCAGCTGCAGGTCCACGCCGCCCGCCGAGGCAAGCGCCTGGTCGTACGCCTCGCAGGCGGCCTGGACGTCCTCGGCCGAGCCGTCCGGGCCCATGAAGGACTCCTCGGACAGGCCGAGCGGCTCGACGACCTCGCGCAGCACCACCGAACGGTACGACTCGGGGTGACCGGCCGGCAGTCCGACGTACTCGTCGAGCTGGCAGATGCGCGCACGCGAGGCGTCCACCTCGCCGGAGCGCACCTTGGCCGCCAGCGCCTGGTAGATGGGCAGCGGGGTCGAGCCGGTGGCAACGCCGAGAAGGGCGTCGGGCTTGCGGCTCAGCAGGGCGCCGATGGCTTCCGCGATGAGTTCGCCGCCTGCCTTGGCGTCCGGGACGATGACAACTTCCACGCGGGGCCTGCCGATCTGAAGAGTCGCGACATGTGGTATAGACCAATATAGGGCTAATCTAGCAGAGCCTGGCAACACGCAGGTGACGTCCGGCTTCCCTCGGCGCGCTGTCCGGCCGCAGCCCGCCGGCAGCGCTACCGCACCCCGTGGTCGACCTGGTCGAACGGTGCTCCGGACGCACGGAAACACCCCTGGGAGGCACCCGAGGTGTCCGCCACGTTTTCGGCCGGTCAGGGCGAGCAGCCGGGCCGGATCGTGTCCGCCGGCCAAAGTCACCGAGACCCGCCGGCCGCGCCGGCCTCCGGCGGGGGAGGTCCGCAGAAACACCCGCGGGCCGCGGCGCCGGGACGGGACCCTCAGCCCGTCCGGCACCGCAGCCCGGAGTTGCTCGGCCGGCGGTGTGCGGTGCCCCCGGCCGGGGGAGGTACCGGCGCAGTCAGGGCAGAGAGCGCGGTACCTCGATCCACTCTCCTGTGCGGGGAGAGCGGAAGCTCTGTCTTGAGCATTGTGGACTAGACCATTCTCGTCTGTCCATCCATCGGAGCACGCCAATTTCCGGCCCCTGTCCCCTTGCACGCACGGGCAGGTCGTTCGGTTCGAAACCGGCGCGTATCCACAGGTACGCTCGCACACGTGCCCTCCATGAACGACCTCGTCCGCCAGCACACAGCCCTCGGCGACACAGACCTCGAGTGGCTGCATCTGCTGGTCTCGGAGTGGCAGCTGCTCTCCGACCTGTCCTTCGCCGACCTCGTCCTGTGGGTGCCCACCCGCGACGGGACCCGCTATGTGTCCGTCGCCCAGATGCGGCCCAACACGGGACCCACCTCGTACCAGGACGACATGGTCGGCCATCTGGTGCCGCGCGGCCGCCGCCCGCTGCTGGACGCGGCGCTCGACGAGGGCCGGATCGTCCGCGAGGGCGACCCGGAGTGGCGCGAGGAGGTGCCGGTACGGGTCGAGTCGATCCCCGTACGCCGTGAGGGCCGGGTTCTGGGTGTCATCGCCCGCAACACGAATCTCCTGACCGTCCGGACCCCGTCCCGGCTGGAGCTCACCTATCTGCAGTCGGCCTCCGACCTGGCCCAGATGATCGCCGCGGGGTCCTTCCCGTTCCCGGACCAGCAGGTCGACATGGATGCCTCGCCGCGCGTCGGCGACGGGCTGATCAGGCTCGATGCCGACGGTGTCGTCCAGTACGCCAGCCCCAACGGCCTCTCCGCGTACCACCGCCTCGGTCTCGCCTCCGACCTCGTCGGACACCACCTCGGCCGGACCACCGCCGAACTCGCCCCCTCCCGCGGCCCGGTGGACGAGGCCCTGGTCAAACTGGCGAGCGGCTACGCACCCCGCGAGTTCGAGGTCGAATGCGCGGGCGGCGTGATCCAGCTCCGGGCGATCCCGCTCAAGCCCAAGGGGGTCAGGATCGGCTCCCTGGTCCTCCTCCGTGACGTCACCGAACTGCGTCGCCGCGAGCGCGAGTTGATCACGAAGGACGCCACCATCCGGGAGATCCACCACCGGGTGAAGAACAACCTTCAGACGGTGGCTGCCCTGTTGCGTCTGCAGGCCCGCCGGATGGGGTCCGCGCAGGGCCGCGAAGCCCTCAACGAGGCGGTACGGCGCGTGGGTTCGATCGCCATCGTCCATGAGACGCTGTCCCAGAATCTGGACGAGCGGGTCGAGTTCGACGAGATCGCCGACCGGGTCATCGCGATGGTCGCCGAGATCTCCCCGGGCCGGGTCACCTGCCGGCGTACGGGGCGGTTCGGCATCCTCGATGCGGAAGTGGCCACTCCGCTTGCCATGGTGCTCACCGAGGTGCTGCAGAACGCCCTGGAGCACGCGTTCACCGTCGGCCAGACCGGCACGGTCGAGGTCTCGGCGGTGCGTGGCGGCTCGTCGGCCGAGGCGCGATTGCTGATCACCGTCCAGGACGACGGGTGCGGGCTGCCCGAGGGGTTCGACCCGCAGCAGGCCGGCAACCTGGGGCTGCAGATCGTACGGACGCTGGTGGAGGGTGAGTTGAGCGGATCGTTCGGCATGGTCCCGGCCCCCGAGCGCGGCACCCAGGTGGTCCTCGACATTCCGGTCCGCGCGGAGAAGTGACCGGGCCGCCGCCGGGGCGCACCCGACGGACGGCACGAACGGGAATGCGCAAAGCAGTGGGCCCGGACCGGTGCTCACCGTGCCGGCGCCCTGGGTGAGGCCGGGGTCATATACACAAAAACGAGCCCACGAACCATGGGA
>NZ_JBHVEE010000112.1:0-33034 GCF_042802415.1 Streptomyces sp. NPDC057486
GTCTCCTGCCTGCCCCTACCCCTCCACGATCACGCCCCGCACACGAAGAAGCCCCTGCTCATCGAACAGGGACTCCCTTTGCCACAACGCACTCACTTCAGGCCGCGTCAGCACCCAAGCCCTTGCAGCTCATTCTGAAACCACCAGTAATTCCGGTGCCGACTCTCTGGCTGCTCTTGCCCACGCCGCATCATCATGCTGCCCCGGCCGTACCTTGCGGCTGGCTTCCAAGGTAGGAGTGCAGGGCGGCAGGGGCCGAGACGCCGGACGGCGGGCACGGGATCCGGCTGCTGTCAGGCCAGGAGCCCGTCCTCCCCGTACCCGGGGCTGTCCGGCTTCCCGGACTGGTAGGTGGTGTGGAGCTGCTTTTCGCTCTCCCAGCCGGGCATGGGTTCCGCCGACCACGGCAAGATGGCGGCGTACTCCTCGTATGCGGTGCGGGTCTGGTGGAGCGCGAGCTGGGCTGCGCGGAGGTCTTCGGGAAAGTCGTACGCGGGCACGCCTTAATGGTCCGTCTGTTCGAATATTGGATGTGAATGACGCGCCGCACGCCCCCGAGAGGGTGAGCCGAATGACCTCTTGCAATGAAGATTGAGCATTGTCACCGAAGACTGGTGACCGCTAGGTTTTCCCATCGAAGGTTGAGTGATCGTTGAGATCTGACTTGCTGGGGAAACGGTGGGGGAACCAGTACGCGCGTACGGCGATCCTGTGCTTAGCGCCTTCGATCTGGACTTCTTCGATGGCGGTCAGCGGCGCCGTACGGCGTTGGGTACTGGGTGGAGCATCCGGGTGGAACGAGGGAAAGCCCAACCCGATCTCGGCAAGTGACTGTGCCGAGCCACGATAGTTGGCACCGTCTGGCCAAGATTCTTGGCATCTGTAATGAATTGCCACGTTTGTTGGCACCGGCGCCATGGTCCAGCGCGGCAGTGACGCCGGCGCGTACGGGGTTGCAACGGCGACAGTCTCGCCGCTCGGTTCCTTGCCGCTTTCACGTGACCTTCGGCGATTTCTACAGACCATCCAGTCGCCTGGTCACTGTGTCGAGTGTCGGCCAAGGAGGACCCTCGCGCAGCAAGCGCAGGAATTCCTCTCCGAATCGCCTCCCATCCGGAAACTGGTCGCCGAGCTCCCAACGCCACGCGGCGACCATCGCGATAACGAGCTGCCGACACTCGTCCAGCAGCCCTTGGTCAACGCTTGGGTAGTACTCGCAGACCGCCTCGGGAACATGGGCGAGATCGAACTCGACGGGTCCACGGCAGCACGTCTCAAGGTCGATGAATAACGGGCCGTTCTTCGTGCTGAGCACATTGCCCGGATGCGGCTCGCCGTGGAGCAGCTGCTCCACGGCGCCGCGGTCGTCGATCGCTCGTCGCAGGCTTGCCAGCCTGCCGCTGAGGAACACGCGGTCCGCGTCGGTGAGCTCCGGCGAGCGATCCGGGTCGGCGACAACCTCTTCCGCCTCCGTGATCCGGTCCGTGAACCTCGGGCTCGGCACATCGACCTTGCGCATGCCGGCGTGCAGCTGCTCCAGCGCCTTGGCGTAGCCGACTGGTGAGGTGTGAGGTGTCACGGGCTCGTAGTAGGTCCACAGCGTCACTGCGAAGCCATCGCGCGTGTACACACGCGGGTCCGCCCGAGGCTCCAAGGGACACATCGGGCATCCGACCTCGGTGAGCCGCTGAGCGAGATCGACTTCGAACTGTGCAACCTCTTGTCCCACAGGGGCGACCCGGGCAAAGACGTCGCACGGCGTCAGCCGCAGTGCCATCTTGTTCGAGTTGTGGAGAACGATTGCATCGTCGGCCGGCAGGCCGAGCGATGCGGCGACCGAAGTCGCAGCCGCGATCGCACGCGTGACGTCGGTCATATCCACCCTCGAACCTTGGCATAGATGAGCGAGGGCGATGCCAACTATCGTGACTCGGTACAGTGACGCAGGTCACTCAAGGTTCAACGACAATCGCTCAAACTTCGCTGCAAGAGGTCACCGAAGCACGGTAGTTGTCACAAATGCAGGCTTGTCGTCACTCGGGGGCGTCGGCCGACTCTGGAGAGGCGATGGGCCGGCGTCCGCCGCAGCAGGCCATCACTTCTGTCGCCGTGGAGTTCAGGAAGATCAGGAACCATGACGACCTGTCCACCGCGTCGATGCATCCGTTACGAAGCGGCTCTTCCCCGGCTCGCAGAAGGATGTCGACGCTGTCGGCCAGACCCTCGATCGTGCGGCCACGTCTCAAGGAATGGTGCATTCGGCGCCGGAAGACGCCCGCGTGCCTGTTGGCCGGGACCAGGCCGTCCCAGACGACGAAGTCAGCCCCGGCGATCAAGGCTGCGCGTGCAGGTCCGCATGCCGGGGTCTGTTCGCGGAGCATGGCGATGAGGTCGTCGCGAGTCACATTGCCATCCAGTGATGGCTGGCGATCGGCTGCGTGTGACAACTACAGCGCCTTTCTGGTGACAGTCCGGCTGCTCCGGCCTGGTTCCTGCGCAGCCTATGCGGCGCGGTCGGTGACAACCACCGAGCCATGGCACAGGAGGCGCAAGGCGGGCGCACGCACACCCGAAGGCCCTGGTAGGCCGTCCGGACCGCCCCGGGCGCCGCCCGAGGCACAGGCTTGCAAGATCGTTGTGTGGAGTTCCCGGTCAAAGTTGCGCTGGCCCAGGCGGTTCCGACCCTGCCTGACGGGCCGGGCTGGTGGTACGAGCCCAAATTCGATGGTCACCGGACCGTGCTGCACCGCACCGACGACACCGTGATCCTGTACGCCCGGTCGGGAAGGGTCGTCACGCAGCACTGGATGGACCTGGCCGTCGCCGCCATGGCCCTGCGACCGGGCACCGTGCTGGACGGTGAGGCGGTGATCTGGCGGGACGACCGGCTCGACTTCGCCGCGGCGCAGTCACGGGCCGCGTCATCGGTCACCCGGGCAAGTACCCTTGCCGCCCGGCATCCCGCCTCGTACGCCTGCCACGGTTAGTCAATGTTCACGAGTTTTCGTTTTGAAGTCACTGGGGTCCTTGCCTGGGCAGCCCTCGCACGCAGTGTTGGACGTTTGCCGCCGGACCGTACTCGGCTTGGTTTGCAGGATGAGGCGGCGGCCCACGAACTGGTCAGCGTGCTGCGTCACGATGGCGTCCCGCTCCGCGGCCGACCAGGGTGAAGACGGCCAAGGCGACCGCCGCCGCGGCCCCCGTGGCCAGCGCGTCCGCGACGTAGCGGCCCAGACCCGGACGCAGGACGTCGACGAGAGCGAACAGCACGACAGCCCCCGCGAGGCCCGCCGCGACCGCGGCCAGCCAAAAGCGGTGGCGCGCCCAGAACCACTGGACGAGCCCCATGCCTATGAGGGGCGCAACGGACAGTTGCGGCTCGTCGAGGGCAGCGAGCACGCCGTATCCCAGACCGCTGACCGCCCAGCAGGCAACGGCCACGAGCGCCGCCTCACTCCAGGGGACAGCCCGGTTCACGCCTGCCGCCCCTCATTCATGGCCCGGGCCCGACGGCGCTCCCACCGCCGGGACAGGAACGCCGCCAGGATCGAGCCGACCACGAGCGGTGTGGCAACCCAGCGGATCACGTCGACTGGCCAGCCCGGCTCCCCGCCGGCCATCAGGGTCACCGACTTGATGGTCAGGGAGATCCCCAGCACCACAAAGCCGAGCCCCCAGGCGCGGACCACCCAGACAGGTCGTCCCTGGAGAATCGGCGCCTGACGCGGCCGGAGCACGGCTCGCCATCCCAACCACACGCAGCCCAGCCCCAAAGCCACGTTGAGCACGTCCAAGGCCCTGTCGAACACCTCAGTCACGGTCCCGAGCACCTCGCCTTCCTCTCTCACTCCCGGGCGGACCCCACAACGCCAGGCCCCCCGGCCCACATGATGACCGCCCGAACGCGGCCCCTCACCTGCCGGGCATGGCAGACGGCCTGCGCGACTGCTTTCCGACACCCGGCAATGTGGGCACCCTGACGTCACTTCTCATGAACATCCAGGGGCGTCAAGATCACCAATTGCTGCCCAAACCGGCAGACAAACGCTGCTGCTTGAAGTGAACGAAGCCAAACACCCGGACCCGGCGATCGGGGACTGCCGGAGCCGCCCGTACACGACGTGCCGCGCCTACCTGATCGAGCTACTGGCCGATGTCGGGCCGCCGATCCAGGCTGTGCCCGCGACCGAGGACCGGGAGGTGGCAACCGTCTGGTACGACGCCCTGCGGGCGCAGGGGATCGAGGGGATCGTCGCGAAGCGGGGCGACGCCGGCTATCCGGCGGGGCGCCGCGGATGGATGAAGGTACGCCACGCGGACACCGTGGATGCACTGCGGTCGGCGACGAGGGCGGCTCCGCCCGTGTGTCGGCGAGGCTGACGCCGGTCCTTGCTGTGCGGATCGGTGAGGCGTTGGGCGGTGCGGTGGTGGTGGGGGAGCGGCAGGCGGGGGGCGAGGTGTACACGCGGGTGGAGACGGATCTGGTGGTTGAGGTGCTGGCCGGGTCAGGCCGGCACGGGACGCTGACCGTGACCCGGATGCGGTGACCCATGGGACGTCGCCCTGCCAGTCCCGCCGGTCCGGTGTGTCGGGCCTGCGCTCGGGGCGACTTCAGGGCAGGAGGCAACCGTGTCAGATCGTGCGCCAACCGTGAGGGACTTGTGTGCCCATCAGGGCGTCGGCGGGCGCCACGCCTGAGGCAAGGTCAATCCTGCCGAGTGAGACAGGCTGGCCGCCGCAGCCAGACCGGACGGCATGGCACCACCCGTGCTGCCGAAGTCGACCGCGCCGCCGGAAAACTCCGCCCCGTAGAAGGAGACCCCGCCGCCGAAGTCGACCGTGCCGCCGGAGAACACCGCGCCCTTGAAGTCTCCGCCGTCGACGTCGTCTCCAGCGTCCGCCGCCAGGACGTAGTCGAAGTCCAGCTGCTGAGTCTCAGCGTCGGACGGGTACGGTCACTGTCACTGCTTCGTCAACCGAACCACCGCACTGGGCCGGTCGCCCCCGCCCAGATGCAGGGGTAGTCCGCGGGTGAGGAGGTTGGCGGCGTGTTGCTCTGCTCCGGTGAGTTCGTCGACGTACACATCGTCGAGGGAGAGGCCGTTCAGTGGCAGGTCGCGGTCGTGGCCCCAGGCGATGACGACGAGGCGGTCGTCCGCCATGTACTGGACTGCGTCCTCGAGCCGGTACTGCCGGCCGAACTGCACCACGGGGCGGATCGACTTGTAGAGGGCCACCAGTTCGCGGGCTTCGTCGAGTTCGGGTTGAGACCAGTGTGAGAGGTCGCCTCCGATGCCGAGTGCCCCGGTCATTGCGATGTGGAAGCGGTAGGGGAGTGGGGTGGTGCGTCCGGTGTGCGGGTTCGGGCTGTCGGTGACCCAGGCCGACATGGTGCGGGCGGGGTAGATCTGGCTGTAGCCGTGCTGGATGGTGATGCGGTCGACGGCGTCGGTGTTGTCGGAGATCCAGGTCTGGTCCGTGCGGGCCAGCATGCCGAGGTCGGCGCGGCCGCCGCCGCCCGCGCAGCCTTCGATTCGGAGGCCGGGGTGGGCGTGGCGCAGGCGGTCGATCACTGCGTACACGCCTCGTGTGTGGTCGGTCCACAGGTGCTCGCCGTCTGGATGTCCGGGCCATCCGGCCTCGGTGAACGCGCGGTTCATGTCCCACTTCAGGTAGTCGATCGTGTGCTGTGCCACCAGTCGGTCGAGCCATTTGTAGGCCCACTCGGTGACGTCTTCGCGGGCGAAGTTGAGCACGAGCTGGTGGCGGAGTTCGGTGCGGCGGCGGTGGGGCATGTGCAGCACCCAGTCGGGGTGCCGGCGGTAGAGGTCGCTGTCGGGGTTGGTCATTTCGGGTTCGACCCACAGGCCGAAGCCCATGTCGAGCCTGCGGACGTGGTCGACGAGGGGGCCGAGTCCGTCGGGGAAGTGCTCGG
Organism: Streptomyces sp. NPDC057486; assembly: GCF_042802415.1. Classification (NCBI taxonomy): domain Bacteria; kingdom Bacillati; phylum Actinomycetota; class Actinomycetes; order Kitasatosporales; family Streptomycetaceae; genus Streptomyces; species Streptomyces sp. NPDC057486. Next base: position 5,936 of record NZ_JBHVEE010000112.1, read on the forward strand.
GGTTGGGGTGCCAGTCGCCCAGGCCGGCCCGGTCGTTGGTCCGCTGTCCGAACCAGCCGTCGTCGACGACGAAGAGTTCGACACCCAGGTCGGCGGCGCGGTCGGCCAGGGCGCGCTGGCCGTGGGGTGTGACGTGCCAGCCGGTTGCCTCCCAGCTGTTGTAGATGACGGGGCGTGGTTCGTCGGGGTGCGGCAGGACGTGGTTGGCGATGTAGGCGTGCCAGCCGCGGCTGGCGGCGCCGAAGCCTCCTTGGCTGAACTGGCCGGCGAAGACGGGTGTTCGGTGACTCTCGCCGGGCTGGATGCGCCGGCTGATGCCGTCGTGGCCGCCGCCACCTGCCACGGTGAAGGGGCCGCCGGTGTGATCGCGGTGTGCGGTGATACGCCAACTCCCTGACCAGGCCAGGACGGTGCTCCACACGTCGCCGTGTGTCTCGGTCGCGTCCCCCGCGTCCACCATCAGCCAGGGATTGCCGAAGTGCCCCGACACCCCGCGCCGACTGGTGAACGTGGTCTCGGCATAGGGGGCTTCGGTGCGCCGGAGCTGTGTCTCACCGGTCCACTGGCCGACCGTATGCGTCATGCGTGTGCCCGACCTCGAGGGTATGGACCACACGGCGGCGTCGCAGCGCAGCATCTCGATCGGACCGTCCTCGTCGGCTGTTCCCAAGTGCCGCACTGTCAGCGAGCGTTCGATGATGTCGCTGTCGTCGTGCACGGCATAGTGCAGCGTGCAGCCCAGCGGGTAGTGCTGGTCCCGAAGATGGATGTGCAGCTCGCTGCCGTCGGTGATCTCGTGGCCCTCGTAGTGCCACTCCACTCCACGAGCACCGTTCGCGTACCGCACGAGCAGGGACGGGACGCCGAATCGTGGCCCGCCTTCGACGTTGATCTCCTCGCCGCTCGTTGAGGCGAAGCTGCTGGTGAGGCCATCGTAGGTGGGAAGTGCCGCGGCCTGTTCGACGGTGAGTGGTGCCCCCCAGTGCAGGTGCCGCGGTGCTCCCTCGGCATCGATCCGCAGCGCGTAGGACGTGGCCGGGGTCGTGAGCAGGAGTGTGTGGCTGGCGGCGTCGAAGAAGATCCGTGACATGGCCCGGAGCCTAGGCGGCAACTCGCTGAATTTAAATATTGACGAAGGAAATTATTGCCCCTACGTTTCCCTCATGTTGCTGAACCGAGCGGTGCTGCTCGCGTCTCCTGCGGCGAACCTGGTCTTCACCACCGTGCTCACTCGAGGACCGGTCGCTCGCCCGGAGATCGCCCGGATCACCGGACTGTCCTCGGCCGCCGTCACCAAAGCGGCCAAGCCGATGATCGAAGCCGGCTATCTGGAAGAACTGCCCCAGGTCGAGCGGACCGTCGAAGGGGCCGGCCGGCCGGCGCACCCGCTCGCGGTATGCGCCGACCGGGAGTTCTTCGTCGGGGTGAAGGTCACCGCCGATGAACTCATCGGTGTCGTGACCGACTTGAAGGCCGAGGTGCGGTCCGCCCACCGGAGGCCCGTCACCGGGCGCGCCGTCGAGCAGGTTGTCGAGGACATCTCCGCCCTCGTGTCCGAACTGACCTCCGGGCTCGCGCAGCGTACGCACCACATCGGCGTGTCGGTGTCAGGTGACGTCGACCGCTCGGGCGGACGCGTTCGCTACTCGCCCTTCCTGGGCTGGCGCGACGTCCCACTGGCCGAACTGGTCGGCCAGGCCACGGGATTGACCGTCACCATCGAGAACGACGTCAAGGCCCTGACCGTCGCCGAGCAGTGGTTCGGGGAGGGCGTGGGCGCCGACTCGTTCGCCCTTGCCACGGTCGGCGTGGGAATCGGCTGTGGGCTCGTTGTGGGCGGCCGGCTGGTGGCGGGCGGCTTCGGGGTGGCCGGCGAGATCGGGCACATTCCCGTGGCTGCGGGTGAGGGACCGGACTGCCACTGCGGAGCGCGCGGCTGCGTGGAAGCCATCGCCTCCGAAGCGGCCATCGTGACCCGGGCACGTGAGGCGGCGAGCGACCCCGCGCTCGACATGGCCGGGGCGATCGATCGTGCTCACAGCGGCGACACAGCCGTCCGTGCCGTCTTCGCGGAGGCCGGTCAGGCGATCGGTCTCGGCCTCGCCGCCATGGTCAATCTGGTCGGACCCGAACGTGTCGTCGTCACAGGCGAAGGTCTCGCGGCCTACGACCTCTTCGAGGACCAGATCCGCACTGCCTTCACCCGACAGGCCTTCGGCGCGGCGGCCCGCTGCCCGCTCGTCATACGTCCGCTGCCGTGGGAGGAGTGGGCGCGCGGCGCGGCCGCCGTCAGCGTCCAGTCGCTCTTCGCCGGCTGAACCCGGCAGCCGATACCTGGCGGGCGGGCCTCCGTGCCCGTACGCCCGTGATCCCAGCACCTCACACGCCTTGCCGTACCTGCCGCATCCGGAAGGACCCCGCCATGCCCATAAGCCCTGCCCTGTCCCGCCGAGGCTTCCTCGGCACGTCCGTGCTCTTCGTCGCCGGTGCCGTGGTGGCCTGTTCCAGCAATCCGCAGGGCACCGCCGCGGCCAACGGCGCGAAGGTCACCCTCACGCAGTGGTACCACCAGTACGGCGAAGAGGGGACGCAGGCCGCCGTCAAGCGCTACGCCGAGCAGTACACCAAGGCCAACCCCGGCGTCGCGATCAACGTCGTGTGGGGCGCCGACGTCTCCCAGTACGAGACCAAGCTGAACGCCGCACTCCTCGGCGACGATGCACCCGACATCTTCGAACTGGGCGACTTCCGCGCCGAGATGGCCCGCAAGGGACAGCTCGAACCCCTCGACGACATCTATGGCTCCGCGAAGGACGGCTTCAACAAGGCGGACATCGACTATCTGACGGTCGACGGCAAGCTCTACGGGATCAAGACGATCGACGACGTCATGGTCCTGTACTACCGCAAGTCACTGCTGATGAAGGCGGGCATCACCCCGCCCACCACGTTCGCCGAACTCGTCGACGCTGCGAAGAAGCTGACAGACGGTGATGCCAAGGGCCTGTTCATCGGCAACGACGGCATCGGCGACAGCCCCTATCTGCTCGCATGGTCGCAGGGCGCCGATCTGATCGACGGCGACAAGGTCGTCTACGCCGACGCCGCCGGCTCCATCGGCGGCCTGCGGGACCTGCACGCCGACAAGTCCCTCCTGCTCGGCTTCACCACGGACTGGTACGACGCAGGCGCGTTCACGCAGGGCGCGGCCGCCATGCAGTGGTGCGGCCTCTGGGCTCTTCCCGTGATCGAGAAGGCCCTAGGTGACGACTTCGGAGTCGTGCCCTGGCCCGCGTACGACAAGGACGGCAAGCCGGTGGCCCGTCTCGGGGGCTGGACGCAGGCCGTGCATGCGAAGAGCAAGCACAAGGAGGAGGCCAAGAAGTACCTGCAGTGGCTCTGGATCAAGCAGAGCGACATCCAGATCGACTGGGCCGTCAAGTACGGCTTCCATGTCCCGCCGCAGACCGCGGTCGCGGCGAAGACCCCGGAGCTGAGCAAGGGCGCAGCCAAGGACGCGGTCGCCATCGCGGCCGACAACGGTGTCTCCTTCCCCTCCGGATGGACCCAGGCCATGCAGACCGGCTTCATCGCCGCGGCCGCCGACATCGCCAAGGGTTCGCCCGCGGAGAGCACTCTCAAGAAGGCGCAGGGCAAGGCCCAGTCCCACCTCGACAAGCAGATGGGCTGAGCCACATGACCGCCACCGGCACCGAGCCCTTGCGCAAGAGTGCCGCCCGGCCGGCGCCCGCCACGGCGCCGCGCCGCCGGCGGCTCACCGAGCGACAGACGAAGCTCTTTGCCTTCGCCGTTCTCACCGCCCCGATGCTCATAGGGCTGGGAGTCTTCCGCTACGTAGCAATCGGCTGGAGCTTTCTGCTCAGCTTCAGCGAGGCACGCCGCAGCATCGCCCTCGGCAACTGGGTCGGCCTCGACAACTATCAACAACTACTGAGCGACGAGCGGTTCCGCGACTCCCTCACCATGATCGTTCTGTTCACGGCGCTCATCGTGCCCCTCACGTTCGCGGCCTCCCTGGGCCTTGCCGTGCTCGTCAACCGCGTCCGCCGCGGACGAGCCTTCTTCCGCACGGCGTTCCTGCTGCCCGCCGCCGTCAGCTATGTCGCGGCAGCCATGATCTGGAAGATGGCGCTGTTCAGCGGGGTGCCGTCCGGACTCGCCAACACCATCGGGTCCCTGTTCGGAGGCGACGCGACGCCGTGGATCCAGACACAGAGTCCGCCTCTGTACTGGATCGTGCTCGTCACCCTGCGGCTGTGGCTGCAGGTGGGCCTCTACATGATCCTCTTCATCGCGGGACTGCAGGCGATCCCTGACCATCTCTACGAGGCCGCGCAACTGGACGGGGCCGGACCCTGGCGGACCTTCCGCAGCATCACCTTCCCCATGCTGCGCAACACCTCGGTCGCGATCCTGCTCCTCATGCTCATCGCGGCGCTGCAGGCCTTCGACGAGTTCTACGCCATCTTCTCCACCGGCGCGTCCCTCGGCAGCGAGCCGGTACGCACTCCGCTGATGCACCTGTACGGCGTGGCCCTGCAGGACCAGGACTACGGGGTGGGGTCGGCCGGCGCCTTCGTCCTGACCCTGCTGATCGTGCTCGTCACGCTGCTCCAGGGCCGGATCCTCGGGTTCGCCCGCGACAAGGACTGAACCATGAACCGATACCGAGGCCGCATCGCCGGATCCATCGCCACATACCTGGTGCTCTGCCTGCTCGCCGTGGTCTTCCTCATCCCGTTCTATGTACTGCTGCGCAACGCCTTCATGACCACACCGGAGGTCACGGCCACCGACTGGCACTGGCTTCCCTCGGCACTGAACTGGGAGAACTTCAGCTCCCTGTTCGACAATCCGGAGCGCCCCTTCGGACAGTCGCTCCTGAACTCGCTGCTCATCGCCGTCATCACGGCACCGCTCAGCACGCTGCTCGCATCCATGGCCGGCTACGCACTCGCCCGTATCGACGTGCCCGGCCGGGCGGTGGTGCTCTCGCTGATCGTCGTCACGCTGATGATCCCGCAGGCGGTGACCTTCCTGCCGACCTTCATGGTCGTCGGATCCATGGGCGGCGTGAACACCATGTGGGGCCTGATCGCCCCCGGCCTGTTCAACGCCTTCGCCGTCATCCTCTTCCGCAGCTTCTACGTGTCCTTCCCCGCGGAGATCGAGGAGGCGGGCCGGCTCGACGGCCTCAGCTACCTCGGTGTCTACCGGCGGATCATCCTGCCCAACTCGATCACGATGATCGCGTCGCTCGGGGCACTGTCCTTCATCGAGGCGTGGAACTCCTTCCTGTGGCCGCTGATGATCGGCCAGGACCCCGGCAGCTGGACCGTACAGATCGCCCTGTCCAGCTTTCTGACCTCCCAGACCGTCAACCTGCCCGAGCTCTTCGCGGGCACGGTCGTCGCCATCCTGCCGCTCGTCGTGATGTTCCTCATCGCCCAGCGCCACATCGTCCAGGGCATCGCGATGTCCGGCCTCAAGTAGTAGCCCCCACCCATCCTGGAGGTACTTCCATGCGCAGAACGACCCGTCATGCCGCCTTCATCGCCGCGGCCACGCTGCCCCTCGCCCTCGGCCTCTCCTCCGGCACCGCCCAGGCCAAGACGCCGTACATCAAGCCGTTCATGGGATGGAGCAGCTGGAGCGTGGAGTCGTCCTCACGCGATGGCTACGGCACCCGCTGGCTCAACGAAGGCAACATCAAGAACGCTGCCGACGCGCTCAGCGGCAAGCTGGCCTCGGCGGGCTACAAGTACCTCAACATCGACGCCGGCTGGAACTTCGACTACGACTGGAACTTCCACACCGACGCCAACGGAATACCCGACGCCGACAAGGAACGCTTCCCCAGCGGCATGGCCTCGGTGTCCGACTACGTCCATGGCAAGGGCCTGAAGCTCGGCCTGTACGGCGCCGCCGGTCTGGAGAAGGAGGTGTACGACAAGGACGCACCGATCCTCGGCACCGACTGCACCGCGCAGGACATCGCAGCCAAGCCGCTGACCCCGAGCAACAAGTGGGGCGGCAACTGGAAGATCGACTACAGCAACCCCTGCGCCCAGGCGTACTTCGACTCCATTGTCGCCCGCTACGCCGCGTGGGGCGTCGACTTCATCAAGATCGACGGTGTGACCAAGGACAACGTCGAGGACATCAAGGCCTGGTCGACCGCCATCGACCACAGCGGCCGCAAGATGTGGCTGTCCGCCAGTGCCTGGCCCGTCGACATCGAAGCCGCCGACGGTCTCAAGCCGCACGCCAACGGAGTCCGCATCGACACCGACATCGAGTGCTACTGCGAGACCACCTCCACCTGGACCAGTTCCGTCGACGACCGCTTCAGCGACCTGCCGAAGTGGCTGAACAAGGTGCAGGCCCCGCACTACTTCGCCGACCTCGATGCCATGCCGATCAACAACAACAGCGGCAGCGGGCTCCAGGACGGCATCGATGACGTGGAACGGCAGACCGTCATGACGTTCTGGTCCATGGCCTCGTCCCCGCTGTACGTCGGTGGCGACATCTACTTCCTCGACGACAAGGCCAAGGCCATCCTCACCAACCCCGAAGTCATCGCCGTCGACCAGGCGGCCGTACTGCCCCGGCAGGTCCGCTCCGGTGACACCCAGGTGTGGACCAAGCGCGTCGGTGACGACACCTACCTGGCGGTCTACAACCTCGGCTCCGAAGCCGCCGACATCAGCGTCACCTTCAAGGAGCTCGGTCTGCGCGGTCCTCAGAAGCTCCGTGACGTGGCGGCCCGCAAGGACCTCGGCACCGCCAAGCGTTCCTGGACGGCATCGTCCGTCGCGGCCCACGGATCCCGGCTGATCAAGCTGTCGTAGCCAAGGACGCGCCCCGTCTTCCCCGGGGCCTGCCCCGGCACTCGCCGGCCGGGCAGGCCCCTGCCGCCGCACGGAAGGACCCGCCGCATGAGCACCGCACCGTCCCGCCGCACCATCCTTGGCCTGGGCGCAGCCATCGCCGCCCAGGCCGCACTGCCCACGTTCACCGCCCACGCCGCACCGAGCCGCCCCTCCGCCAGTCCGCTGGTGCCCGCCGGCACGGCGAGCACCCTGTGGTACCCCGAGCCCGCCGACGAGGACCTCCTCATCGAACAGGGCCTGCCGCTGGGCAACGGCCGCATCGGCGCCCTCGTCGGCGGCGACCCCGCCCACGAGATCCTGCACGTCACCGACGCCTCGCTGTGGACCGGCGGCGCCAACACCGCCCTCGACGCCGACGGACAATTTCCCTACGGACGCGAAGACTTCGGAAGCTTCACCCTCCTCGCCCGCCTCACCCTCAGCCTGCCGGGCCACGAACGCACCGCGGTCGACAGCTACCGCCGCACACTCGATCTCAGCAACGGTCTGGTCACCACCACCTACACCAAGAACAAGATCCGCTACATTCGCGAGATGTTCGCCTCCGCCGCCGACGACACGATCGTCATCCGGCTGCGGCAGAGCGGCGGAGGCACGCTCACCGGCGCGATCGTCCTGTCCGGCACGCACGGCGAAACCACCGTCGCCGACCCCGGTCGCCAACTCGCCGCCTTCAGCGCAACGCTCACCAACGGACTGCGCTACGCCGCCGCAGTGACCGCCGCCGCCGATGGCGGAGTGGTCGCGGCGAAGGGCTCCCGCGTCACGTTCACGGAGTGCACCGAAGTCGTCATCGTGATCAGCGGCGGAACCGACTACGCACCCGACCACGCCCACGGCTACCGCGACCCGGCCGCCGACCCGCTGGCGCTGGCCGAGGACAAGGCCCGTGCTGCCGCGCTGGTCTCGGGAGCCGTCCTGCTCGACACCCACGTCGCCGACTACCGCTCCCGCTACGACCGGCTCACCCTCGACCTCGGCCCCTCCAGCGCCAAGCAGCGCAGGATGGACACCTGGACCCGACTCAAGGCGCGCGCCGCCGATACCACCGCGGACCCTGAACTGGAGGCGAGCTACCTGCAGTTCGGCCGCTACCTCACCATCTGCGGCTCCCGCGACGGACTCCCCATGGGACTGCAAGGTCTGTGGCTCGAGGGCAACACCCCGGACTGGATGGGCGACTACCACACCGACGTCAACATCCAGATGAACTACTGGCTGTCCGACCGCGCCGGCATCGGGGAGACGTTCCCGGCCTTCGCGGAGTACTGCCTCGCCCAGCTGCCCGCCTGGAGCAGGGTCACGCAGCAACAGTTCCAGGACTCCCGAAACCGCTACCGCAACACCTCGGGCAAAGTGGCGGGCTGGACCGTGGCCTTCTCCACCAACCCTTACGGCGGACTCGGCTGGTGGTGGCATCCTGCCGGAAACGCCTGGCTGTGCGAGTCACTCTTCGAGCACTACGAATTCACCCAGGACACCGCGTACCTGGCGCGCATCCACCCACTGCTCAAAGGCGCCTGCGAGTTCTGGGAAGCACGTCTGATCACCACCACGGTCGACGGACAGGAGGTCCTGATCGACGACCACGACTGGTCACCCGAGCACGGACCGCAGGACGCCCGCGGCATCACCTACACGCAGGAACTTCTGTGGTCACTCTTCGGCCACTACGAGGAAGCATGCCGCACCCTCGACAGGGATCTCGAACACGCCGCCACCGTCAGCAAGTTGAGAGAGCGCCTCTACCTGCCCGAGGTCAGCCCGAAGACCGGCTGGCTCGAGGAGTGGATGAGCGAGGACAACCTCGGTGAGACCACCCACCGCCACCTCTCCCCGCTGATCAACCTCTTCCCCGGCGACCGGATCCGCCCGGATGCGGACGACGCCGCCACACTCAAGGGCGCCACCGCACTCCTGGCCGCCCGCGGAATGGAGAGTTACGGCTGGGCATGCGCCTGGCGGGCCGCCTGCTGGGCACGCCTGAAGAACGCGGACAAGGCCTACCAACTGCTCCTGACCAACCTGCGGCCCTGGGCAGGCGGCGACACCGGCACGGCGATGAACTTCTTCGACATGTACCGCGTGTCGGACACGCGCGCCATCTTCCAGATCGACGCCAACCTCGGCACGCCCGCAGCGATGCTGGAAATGCTCGTATACTCCCGCCCCGGCCACATCGAACTCCTGCCCGCCCTGCCCGACGCCTGGGCCGCATCCGGCACGCTCAAGGGCGCAGGCGCGCGCGGCGGATTCACCGTTGATGTGACGTGGGAGCGTGGGCGCGTACGAGGGGCGACGCTGCACAGCGTCGGCGGCCGCACGACCACGGTGACGTGGGGCGGCCGCAGCCGCACGGTCACCCTGGTCCCGGGCCAGTCCATGGAGTTGCTGTGAGAGGCCGCCGACAGGGGAGACGGGTTCCGTCGTTCCTCGGAGCGCTGGTGATGCTCGTCCTGAGCTGCGTCCCCGTGGGCGCCGCCCATGCTGAGGCGCACACGGGGACGCCCGCCACAGGTACTCGCGTGAGCGCCTGGTCGCCGAGCATGACGACGGGCGGCCCGTCCTTCGAGAACCAGACCATCCGCATGGTGGTGCACAGCAGTGTCGCGGGCTCACGCGCACGGATCACCCTCTCCAATCGCTACAGCCCTCTCCCGCTGCAGGTCGCCTCCGCGACCGTGGCAATGCAGTCAAACGGCGGGGAGGCCGAGCCAGGCACCACACGAAGGGTCAGCTTCGGCGGATCGCAGCGAGAGACCATTCCCGGCGGTGAGGAGGCGATCAGCGACATCGTCCCGATCGCGGTCAGGGCAGGACAGAACCTGCTCGTCAGCCTCTACGTCCCAGACCGGACCGGGACCTCGACCTGGCACTCGGATGCCTTCGATACGACGTACATCGCCGCGGGCGACCACACGGACGACGATGGCTCCGCTGCCTTCACCACCACGACGACCTCCTGGTACTACCTTGCCGGTCTCGACGTCGAAGCGACGACGGCCCACGGCACCGTCGTCGCCTTCGGCGACTCCATCACCGACGGCTATCACTCCACGACCGGCACCTACAGCCGGTGGCCGGACTTCCTCGCCCGCCGCCTCGCAGACAAGCCGGTCCGGCACAAGAGGAGTGTCGTCAACGCCGGCATCGGCGGAAACCGGGTGCTCACCGATGTGCCCAACCTGTGGCAGGGCGTCAGCGCACTGAAACGGTTCGAGCACGATGCGCTCGGCCAACCCGCCGTGACGGACGTGATTCTCTTCGAGGGCATCAACGACATCGGCAACAACGCCGGCCCCGATGGCGGTCCTCTCACGGCCAACGCCCTGATCAACGGCTATCGCACCTTGATCGACAAGGCGCATGCCATACGTGTCCGCGTCGTCGGAGCGACGCTCATGCCCATTAAGGGCAACGGCTACTACTCGCCCGCTGCCGAAGCCATCCGCCAGACCGTCAACCACTGGATCCGCACCAGCGGAGCCTTCGACGGAGTCATCGACTTCGATCGGGCCATGCGTGACCCGGCCGACCCTGCCGCCCTCAACCCCGACTATGACTCGGGCGACCACATTCATCCTGACGACGCAGGTATGAGGGCGATGGCGGACGCGATCGACCTGCGACTGTTCGCCGGAGGCCATCTGAACAACCTCAACGTGTAGGTCGATCACCACGCCGGAACAGCTTGAACGCCCCGCTGGCCGCCCTGAGGAAGCCTCAGTGCGGCTGGCGGGGATCGCGTAGTGCGAGGCGATCATTCATCCCCGCCTCGAAGGCGCCTTCGAGGACCAGCTTCACCAGACCCTTGAGCAGCCCGTTCCCCCCGACCAGATCCCATCCCTCGATGTGGGACCGCTCCACCAGCTACCGGGCCACCTCACGTGCAAGACAGCCCTGTTCGCGGGTTGTCAGCTCTTGATCCAGCAGGTCCTGAATCAGGGAATTGCGGGACAGGTCGGCCTGGCAGGCCTTCTCCTGCCGCCGGTCTCCGCCCTCGCTTGATGCCATCCGCGGACTCTTTGACGTCAAGCGGCGAGGTCGGAAGGGCGAACGAGGATCTCTCCGACCGACACGTGGCGCGGCTGACCCACGGCGAACACGGCAGCTCGGGCGATGTCCTCGGGAGTCAAGGTCCTGATGGCACGCGCGAGTTGAGCGGCCAGCTCGCGCGACTCTGCATCGACGGCGTGGTCGGTCAGTTCCGTGGCCGTGAACCCTGGTTCGACAACGACGACACGAACGCCCTGTGCTGTCACCTCGAGGCGGAGCGCCTCAGCGAACGCTCCGATCCCGAACTTCGACGCCGCATAGGCGCTGGCCGTCGGGCTTGCCACCCGGCCGGAGGTCGACGACACCTGCACCAGCGTGCCGCGCGACTCCAGCAGGTGCGGAAGCGAGGCATGCGCCATGTACATCGACCCCAGGAGGTTGGTCCGCACCATCCGCTCCCAGTCATCGAGGTCGGCCCTCATAACAGGCGCGGTGATCATCAGCCCGGCGTTGTTCACCAGGATGTCCAGTCGGCCGTGGTCGCCGACAGCAGTTTCGACCGCGCGCGTGACAGAACTCCGGTCGGTGACATCGAGGTCGACGGCTGTGACGGCGCCGCCCGTCTCGGCCACCAACTCGGCCAGCCGCTCCGCTCGCCGCGCGCCCGCCACCACCTGCACGCCCTCGGCCGCCAGCGCGGTCGCGATGGCCCGGCCGATGCCCGACGATGCTCCCGTCACGAGTGCGACCTGACCCTGCAACGTTCCCATGGTTTACCTCGTCGTAGTCTTCGCCGTCGACGGGGAGGACGGCTGCGGCGGGTACGTCGGTCGAGACCTTGTACACCCACTGCCCATCGGCGTCCTGTCGGCGCGCATGGAGGCGTCCTGCGACGGTACGTCCCCCGGGGAGGGTGACAGCCACATGCGGAGCCGGTTGTTCGCTCACGTGTTCGATAATAGTCGCCCGAGAAGGCCCTGGTAGGCCGTCCGGACTGCCCCGGGCGCCGCCCGAGGCAGCGGCTTGCAAGATCGTTGTGTGGAGTTCCCGGTCAAAGTGGCGCTGGCCCAGGCGGTTCCGACTCTGCCTGATGGGCCGGGCTGGTGGTACGAGCCCAAGCCGGTGGTGAACCTGACGGTGGGCCACAAGTACTGCGAGCCGACCCGCCCATCCTCGTTGGAGAGCCTGGACCTGGGCGGCTATCAGCACATCGTCGTTCTCTCGGATGACACCGTCGCCCCCGGGCCTGCCGACGACCGGACGCTCGTGACGCTGCTCCACCTGCGCGACATCGAGGACGCGCTGGGCGACCCGTACTCGATCGTGACGGAGATGAACGACGACGCCAACCGCGAGGTTGCCCAGGTCACCAAGGCCGACGACTTCATCGTCAGCACCGAGGTGATCAGTCTGCTGCTCACCCAGCTGACCGAGAACCGCGACCTGTACGACGTCTTCACGGATCTGTTCAACCCGGAGGGTTCCGAGATCTATCTCAAGCCCGCGTCCGACTACGTCGTGCCCGGCGCTGAGGCCAACTTCGCCACGGTGGTGGAGGCGGCGCGGCGCGAGGGCGAGACGGCGATCGGCTATCGCCTCGCCCGGCACAGCGAGGAGGCACCCACATACGGGATCTTCCTCAACCCGTCGAAGACAGCCCGGCTGGTCCTCGGACCGCAGGACGCGGTCGTCGTCCTTGCCGAGGGAGAGGCCGGGTGAGCGGACGTCGCTCCGCGGCTCACTTCATGTGGTCGAAGAGCACGGCCAGTCCCACGACCGGGCCGACTGCCGCGACCATGACGAGCAGGGCGTAGAGCGCGCACAGCCAGCCGGTGACGATCGCGGCCAGCGCCCACCAGCGCCCCGGCAGTCCCTGGCGCTTGGCCCGGCGACGATCGCGGTCAGACACGAGAGTTCGACCAGCACGAACCAGCCGAGCGTGAGCGGAACGTAGAAGCTGGCAGCCGATGCCGAGAGGCTGCCGCTGGCCACGATGACCGCGAACAGGGCGGCGCCGACGCTGACGGAGGCCGCTCGGTTCTCCGGTGCTGCCTGAACCGTCTCCCCCGTGTCAACCATGGTGAAGCCCCTGGCAACGAGGCCCGTCGCGAGGAGCGGGGGACCGCTCCGGGAAGGGCCCTAGACTGGGAGCCTTAGGCGTGCTCAGGACGGGAGAACAGCGGTGGCGGCAGGCGCGGGCGAGTTCGCGGATCCTCCTGCCGGGGTTCTCGAGGAGGCCGCGGCCGCCTTCGGGCTGCTCTCCTCCCCCGCACGGCTGCACATCGTCTGGGCGCTCGCCCAGGGGGAAAGCGACGTGACCAGGCTCGCGGAACGAGTGGGCGGCGCACTGCCGGCGGTCAGCCAGCACCTGACCAAGCTGAAACTCGCAGGGTTGGTGCGGTCGCGGCGTGAAGGACGGCGGCAGGTCTACTTCGTCGGTGACCCCGACGTGGTGACGTTGGTCCGGGTGATGGTCGGACAGCTCACCGCCCGGGCCAGCCAGGCTCCGGCAGTCGCACGGCACCGCGGCTTCGGTGCCTGAGACGGCTGCCCCGGACCCGAGGATCTCGGACACCGGTGACAGGCCGGCGCCGACCGATCGGGCGCCGGTCGCACTCACCACGCTGCAAGTGCTGCGGCGCCTCGACAGCGGACCACGTGGCCTGACGGACACGGAGGCCGAGCGACGACTGGCCCGTCACGGAGAAAACATACTCCCCGCCTGGCGGACGGTCTCCTGGCCCCGGCGGTTTCTGCGCGGCCTGCGTGATCCCTTCACCGCCGTGTTGCTGTGCCTCGGGCTGGTGTCGGTGGTCGTCGCCGCCTGGGGCACCGGAGGTGTGATCCTTTCGCTGGTCGCCGTCAGCTGCCTCCTGCGCTCGTCCGGGGAGCACCGGGCCGACCGCGCGATGGCCGCGCTGCGTGAGTCGGTGGCCACCACCGCGACCGTACTGCGCCGTCCTGGACCCGACGCACCGGTCGGGTCCCGGGAGCTTCCAGCCGCCGAACTAGTGCCTGGTGACATCGTCCGGCTCGGCCCCGGGGACCTGGTACCCGCCGACGTACGTCTCCTTCGCGCCAATGGTCTGCGCGTCCACGAGGCGACGCTCACCGGCGAGTCGACGCCGGTGACCAAGTACCCCCTCGATGCCCCCGGCGGCACGGACCTCGGCCCCTTCACTCAGTCACACATGTGTTTCCTGGGCAGCAGCGTGGCGTACGGCAGCGCGACCGCGGTCGTCGTCGCCACCGGCGCCCGCACGCGCTACGCCGCCGCCCATCAGGCGACCCGGAAGCGCCGGGGCAGCAACTTCGACCAGGCGGTCCAAGGCATCTCCTGGACCTTGATCCGGTTCATGCTACTCACCCCACCGCTGGTACTCATGGCCGGTGCCGCGCTACACGGGCGTGGCCTGGAGACGCTTCCCTTCGCTGTGGCGGTGGCGGTCGGGCTGACCCCGGAGATGCTGCCAGTCGTGGTGACGACCGTGCTGGCCCGAGGAGCCGGTCGGCTCGCCCGCGACCACAAGGTGATCGTCAAACGCCTGCCAGCGCTGCACGACCTCGGCGCCGTCGAGGTGCTGTGCCTGGACAAGACCGGCACCCTCACCCAGGACCGGCCCATCGTTGAGCGCGTCGTGGACGCACAGAGCCGGAACAATTCCGAGGTGCTGCGCTGGGCCGGGGTCAACGCCTGGTGGACCCTCCAGCTCGCCGAGCTACCGACCCCTGACGCCCTCGACGAGGCGATCCTGGACGCCACCGGCGAGGACGAGGTCCTGGACTGCGATGGCGTGACTGCGCTGCCCTTCGACCCGGTACGCCGACTGTCCACCGCCGTCGTACGCTGCCCGGGTCGCCTCGGCAGGCACACCCTGGTCGTCAAGGGCGCCGTGGAGGACGTACTCGAGCGGTGCGCTCTGGAGGACGCAGAGCGCGAACGCCTCCTGGCCCTGGCCGCGCGAGAAGCGGAGACGGGCGCCCGGCTGCTCGCCGTGGCCCTCGCCGAGCGTCCCGCCCGCCACCGCGACTACACCCCGGCCGATGAACGCGGACTCACATTCCTCGGATTCGTCGTCCTGCGCGACGCCCTCGCGCCCACCGCGGCCGCGGCCCTCGGCACGCTCGCCGAGCGTGGTGTCGCGGTCAGAATCCTCACGGGCGACCACCCCGGCACCGCCGCCCACGTCTGCCGCGAACTCGGCCTCGAACCGGGCCGGGTGCTCACCGCCGAGGACATCGACCGCCTCGACGACACGGAACTCGCCGAGGCCGCCCGGCACACCACCGTCTTCGCGCGCTGCGCACCCGAACACAAGGCCCGAGTCGTCACAGCTCTCCGCGACGGAGGCCACGTCACCGGTTTCCTCGGCGACGGCGTCAACGACGTGTCCGCCCTGCAGGCGGCCGACGTCGGCATCTGCCCGAAGGACGCCGTCGACGTCGTACGGGAGACCGCCGACGCCGTCCTTGCGGAGAAGGACCTCGTGGCGGTCGACCACGCGATCACCGCCGGCCGGTCCAGCGGCGCCGGCATCGCCACGTATCTGCACATCACCTTGTCGTCGAACCTCGGCAACGTCTTCGCCATGCTCGCCGCGGCGCTCCTGCTGCCCTTTCTGCCGATGCTTCCCGCGCAGGTCCTGGTGCAGAACCTGTGCTTCGACGTCGCCCAGCTCGCCTTCGCCTACGGCCGACCCGCCCAGGACGCTCTGCGCGACCCCACTCTGCTGCGGCCTCGCAGCTTTCTGCGCTCCATCACCGGCTTCGGACTGATCAATGCCACCGCCGACGTGGCAACCTTCGCCGTACTGCTCCTCACCACGAGGGGGGAGCAGGACGGCGAGGGTGCCTTCCACGCCGGCTGGTTCACCGAGAACCTCCTCACCCAGGCCCTGGTGATGGTCCTGCTGCGCAGCACCCGGCAAACAGCCGGGAACGGTCCTTCCGGCCCGGTCCGGTTCGCGGCCGCCACTCTCGCGGTCATCGGCATCGCACTGCCCCTGACCCCTCTCGGGCCGGTACTCGCCATGGCCCCGCTGCCTCCGCTGTACTATCTGCTGCTCGCCACCGTCCTCGCGCTCTACGCGGCAGCTCTCGTAGGGCGGTGCGGATGTTGTCCGCTGCCCACGCGAAGCCGCCCGTCCAGAACAGGATGAGGAACCACCAGAACCAGTCCACCTGCTGCCCCTTCCGTAATCGCTCATCAGCGATAGGGCAATCGCTCAGCCGTACGAGAGATTGGAGCAGGGGTCGTCGTCCGCGGAGCGGGTGTCCTTGGTCGGCACCGCCCCGGGCGGGTTCGAGAGCGTGGCGGTGGGGTTGTCCGCGTAGGACCGCCCAAGGATCACGTTGATGCCGGCGGCGGATACGGAGCGCAGGTCCGTGGTGGCGAAGAGCCGGGCGACCGTCTCGGCCTGGTCCTTCTGGCCCGGGCCGTATTCGATCACGGTGGCCGTGTAGTTCTGGGTGGCGGCCGTGGCCGTGCCGGTGACGGTGAAGTGCGCGGCTTTCAGGGTCTCGGCGGCACGAGCGGCCAGGCCGGTGGCTCGGGTGCCGTTGTAGACGGCCACGGCGATGCCCTGTCCGGAGACCGGTGTGGGGGTGGCCGTGGGTGCCGCCTCGGTGTCGTCGCCTTTCTTGCCGCTGGCGTTCTTGCCGTCGAGGGTGCGGTCCGCCTTGAGCGATGCCCACAGCGCGTCGGCCTCGGGTTCGACGATCGCGACGCGCGCGCCCTGGTAGCGCCAGGGGATGGTGATGAACTTGGTGTTGTGCAGGTCGATGTCCTTCAGGGACATCGCGAAGGCGATCAGCTTGTCCGCTGACCCGAGCCCGGGGTCCACGGTCAGGGACTTCGTCGCGGCGTTCGCGAGCGGCAGCAGCCTGGTTGGCGTGAGTCCGTCGCTCTTGACCTTCTTGAGCAGGCTGGCCACGAACGCCTGCTGGCGCTTGATCCGGCCGATGTCGGAACTGTCACCGATGCCGTGCCGCAGTCGCACGTAGTCCAGGGCCTTCTGGCCGGAGACGGTCTGCTCGCCCTTGGCGAAGATGCGCTCGCCCCGGGTCGCGCGGTTCGGGTTGAGGTCCTTCTGGTACACGTCGTTAGGCAGGCACACCCGCACGCCGTCCACGACGTCCGTCAGGGCGGCGAAGCCCTTGAAGTCGACGACGACGGTGTGGTCGACGCGCAGTCCGGTGAGCTTCTCGACGGTGTTCTGGGTGCACGCCGGGTTTCCCTGGGCTGTCTGGCCCACGGTGTACGCGGAGTTGAACATGACGTTGCTCTGCGGCTTGGTCCACGTGCCGTCGGGAAGCCGGCAAGGCGGGATGTCAACGAGGGTGTCGCGGGGGAAGGACACCGCGACGGCGTGCTTGTGGTCCGCGTACACGTGGAGGAGGAAGGCGGTGTCGGAGCGGCCTATGTCGTGCTTGTCCCCGCCGCCGAACTCCTCGTTCCCGCCGGTCCGTGCGTCCGAGCCGATGACCAGGACGTTCTGTCCCTTCGTGGTGGCGGCGGGGCGATTGTCGGAGAGCCCGTCGGCGCCGAAGGTGGAGATGTCGCCGTTCAGCTTCAGGTAGACCCAGCCCACCCCGGCCGTCACCAGCACGAGCAGCGCCAGCGCCGCCACGAGCAGCCGTCCGCCGCGCCCGCGTTTGCGGCGTCGGCTGGGCGCGGCGCTACGGTGCGCGTGTGTGGTGTGGTGTCTGCCTGCCATGCGTGTGCCCTCGTTCGTCCCGACCCATACAGAGGGGACGACGACTGGCCCCACCCAAAGGTTGTACAGTTGCGCAATCTAGCAATGATCATGACGGTGCGGCGACGTCAGCGTTCCCGTGCGAATGAGCGAGAGGAAGGACGGGGCAGCGATGTTCGCGAACTCTCTGCACCCCTGGCACCTGCTGCTCGTAGCACTTGCCTTCATCCTGCTGTTCGGATCGAAGAAGCTTCCGGACACCGCCCGCGCGCTGGGCAAGTCGATGAGGATCCTCAAGAGCGAGACGAAAGCCATGAAGGCGGACGGTGTCCAGCAGGGCGACGCCCCTTCGACTCCTCCGGCCTCGGGACCTCGCGACTTCACCAGCTGACGGCGCGCTCACCGCGCTACGGGCTGGCCGGGTCGTACCCGTACCGCAGCAACTCGTCCTGTACGGGCGGGACGAGCCGGTAGACGTGGAGCGCCTCAACCCTCACCCCGCTGTCAGGCTCGCCGACCACGCAGGGGTACGTCACCTGGAGCATTGCGGGCCGGTTGGCCACCGTCGCCCTCAGCCCGTCCGCCGGCCCCCCGACGAGCAGCGCGCTCTCCCGGGGCGTCGCATCATTCGTTTCCATGGCGCAACTTTAAAGCTTGCGCAAGTTTTGAAGTATCGTGAGGTGCGTCACGCCCGGACGGACCCCCGGCCCACTGGGAAGGCGGCCCGTCACGTCGCATCAGGGTCGTACGAGTGGGATGCGGCCGGTGCGGCCGAGGTGCGCTTGGTCAGGTCGACGCCGGGTGACGGTGAAGTCTCCTCGGCCTGCGAATCGGCTGCTCCGCGGACCATGTCGGCGATCTGTGTCAGTTCCTGGCGTGGGTCCAGAGCGTCACGTAGCTCGGTGAGTCCGAAGGCGTCACCTTCACCGTCCAGGATGTGCTTGCGCACGAACGCCTTCGGGTGCAGGTCCTCGAACTCGAAGTCCTTGAACTCCGGGCCCAGTTCGGAACGGATCTCCTGCTTGGCATTCTCGGAGAACGCCCGCACCTTGCGCAGGAATCCCGTCACATTCTGGATCATCTCGGGCAGCTTGTCGGGCCCGAAGAGCAGCACGGCGATGACTCCCAGCGTGAGGATTTCCATCGCACCTACGTCACTGAACACCGGATCTGCCTCGCCTTCGCTCACGTCTTCGCCGACACGCCGCCGTCCGGCTTGTTGCCGTCCCGGCTACTCGCCGCCAATACTTTAGGTGTTGCGCAAGTGGGGGAACTCGGACGGTAGCCTCGGCGTTGTCACCAGACGAGAAGCCGGCAACGCGGCGCGAACCAGAACAGTGGAGGAAGAGCAGTGGGAGTTTCCCTGGCCAAGGGCGGCAACGTTTCTCTGAGCAAGGAGGCCCCCGGGCTGACCGCGGTCCTGGTGGGCCTGGGCTGGGACGTGCGGACCACCAGCGGCGCCGCCTACGACCTGGACGCGTCCGCCCTGCTCTGCAACTCGTCGGGCAAGGTCGTCTCGGACCGGCACTTCGTCTTCTACAACAACCTCACCAGCCCGGACGGCTCCGTCGAGCACACCGGCGACAACCTCACCGGCGAGGGAGAGGGCGACGACGAGACGATCAAGGTGAACCTCGCCGCCGTACCAGCAGACATCGACAAGGTCGTCTTCCCGGTCTCCATCCACGACGCCGAGAACCGCGGCCAGAGCTTCGGCCAGGTCCGCAACGCCTTCATCCGCGTCGTCAACCAGGCCGACGGCCAGGAGATCGCCCGCTACGACCTCTCCGAGGACGCCTCCACCGAGACCGCGATGGTCTTCGGCGAGCTCTACCGCCACGGCACCGAGTGGAAGTTCCGCGCCGTCGGCCAGGGATACGCCTCCGGGCTGCGCGGCATCGCCATGGACTTCGGCGTCAACGTCTGACCGCATCCCCGAGCTCCCGCCGTCCGGCAGCCCATCACACCCCCCCGGGCATCCGGACGGCGGGCCCGACCGTTCCGCCGCGCGACATCCCGCCGATCCCCTTCCTCCAGCCGCAGTGAGGCGCCATTCTGTGTCCGTGAACCTGAGCGAGGGCCGTCAGATCAGCCTGGCCACAGCGGACGACGCCCTCGCGGTGGTGCGCGTCGGGTTGGGCTGGCGGGCCGCCCGTACAGGGCTCCTCGGTCGGTTCACCGGCCGGGACCTGGAGATGCGCGCGTTCGCTCTGCTCTTCTCGGGCCGCCAGTTCGCCGACGTTGTGTTCCCGCAGAACCAGCTCAGCCTCGACGGCTCAGTTGGCCACACCAGCGGTTACGGACGGGGCGATGACGACACGTTCGCCGTCGGCCTGACGGCTGTGCCGGGCCGCGTGGACCGGATCGTCCTCTCCAAGAACTCCTTCACGGGCCGGACCTTTGAAGCGGTGCGGGACGTCTCCCGCCGGGCCCACGACGATGCCACCGGCCAGGAGCTGGGCCAATTCACCTGCCTGGGTGCCGGCGAGCACACCGCACTGGTCATGGCCAAGATGCACCGGACCGGGGACGGCGAGTGGCGGATGAGCGCAATCGGCCGCCCCGCGTCGGGACAGACGTTTAGGAGTTACTCCCCGCCGTGACCGCCATCTGTGAGACGCGGTCGGCCCGGTCCGCACAATTAGTCGATGCCCACTCGGGGGGGCGACCCTGTTGTTAAGCGGGGGCCAGCACTCCGCCCGGGAAGAAGAACAGCACATGATCCGGACGCACTTCACGTCCCGCGATCCCGCCATGAAGAGGACGATCCACGCATGATTACGCTCACGAAGGAAGACGGCCCGGCGGACCTGGACGGGGTCACCCATATGTCCATCGGCGTGTCCTGGGACCCAACGGCCGGAAGCAGTGGCGGGGTGATGGGCAAGCTCCGCCGCAAGAAGGGCACCGACCTGGACCTGATCGCCATCGCCATGCACAACGGGGACCCGGTGCGCCTGGCCGGCCTCGACTCCCTCGACCCGATGGGCAACGGCTCCCTGATACACAGCGGCGACAACCAGACGGGGCACGGGGACGGCGACGACGAGACCGTCACGGTCGAGTTCGCCCGAATCCCGGCACACGTCACCTCGATCGTGTTCATCGCCGCCGCCTACAAGAAGGGGAGCTCCTTCCAGCAGGCGCGCAACATCAGCTTCAAGGTGTACGACGCGACCGGCGGCAGCTCACAGCAGGTCGCCGACATCTGGCCCAGCCTGCTCACCACCGACAACGGCTGCGCCGTCGCCAAGGCCACGCGCGCCGGCGACAGCTGGAAACTCGAAGTGATCAACCAGACGGGCAAGATCAAGCAGGGCGACGAGCACGCCCTGATGCGCTTCGCTGTGAGCAAGTGACCCGAGACCCGTCAGGCCGCAGCCCCCGGCCCTGCACCCGCGCCAGTCGGGCCGGGGGCTGCTACTCGTTGACAAGTACGGGGACGGAGACCACGGCCGCGGCGGGCGTGCCGCTCAGCTTCCTGGCGGGGATCGTGAAATCGATGCCCGCTCCTGCCGCCCGCCGCTCCTCATGGCCGTTGCCGTGGCCACCAGCTTCGTGCTCCTCCGCGTACTCGAAGGTCCCGGTGCCGAGAAGGCGGCCGTCGGCGCTGTAAAAGGCGGCGCGCAGTTCCAGGGCTATGACGTCGCTGACGTCGGAGGTGATCGCGAGGTGCCCGGTGACGGCCGGTGTGCCGGTCAGGGCGAGGCGGTTCAGGTGCACGCGGTCGGTGAACGGACCTTCCTCTACTCGTACCTTGCCCCGCTGCGGTGGGGTGGAGAGCATCGGCACGGGAGCCGGGGCCGTGCGCGGAGCGGGCAGGGAGGTCGCGGGCGGAGCCGCCGTCGGCAGGGCGGCGGCGGTCCGGCCGGCGTCATCAGAGGCGCCGCAGGCGGTGAGCATGGCGAGGACGGTGAGCAGGACCGCCGCCGCTGCGGGCTTCGAGCGGAGTCTCATCAGTGGTGTCTCCAGTGACGCGGCCCGCGCGGGCCCGGGAACGAGGTCGTTTCCCGGGCCCGCGCCGGCCGTTGGGGGGTCAGTGGCCGCGGGGAGCGGTACCGAACAGGGCGCGGTACATCTTGGGGTACAGCTCAGTGTTGTTCTGGCTGGCGGCGAAGGCGCCGCCGCCCGGACCGTAGGCGAAGATCGGCACGTCGGCGCCGGTGTGGTTGCCCGACAGGTAGGTCAGCCAGAGGCTGGCCTGCGCGGTGCCGTCCTGCACGCCGGCCGGGTCGTCGGCGGTGCGGAAGGTGGCCGGGCCGAAGTTCTTCGCGTCGGCCGAACCCGGGGCGTTGACGAAGCCGCTGGAGCGGGCCGGGTCCTTCACGTTCGCGGAGGACGAGCGCGAGGGGGTGCTGTTGTTGGCCGTGTTGCCCGCGTCGGTGTTGGCCGGGGGCGCGACAGCTTCGGCGTTGGTGAAGCTGCCCTTCTCGATGATGTTGAAGCCGGCGCACTCGTGGTCGGCGGTGACGATCACCAGGGTGTGCCCGTCCCTGCGCGCGAAGTCGTACGCGTCCTTGACCGCGTCGTCGAACGCCTTGATCTCGGCGAGGGTCTGCGCGGCGTCATTGGCGTGCGAGCGCTTGTCGATCTGCGCGCCCTCGACCTGGAGGAAGAAGCCCTTGTCCTTGTCCTTGCCCTTGGCATGCTGCCCGTCGGAGAGCAGGGAGATCGACTTGCGGGTCATCTCGGCCAGCGTCGGCTCCTGCTTCTGCGGCGCGTCGGCAGGGAGCTGGGCCTTGGCGTTCTCGACCGTCAAGTTGCCGCGGTTGAACAGGCCGATGACCTTGCCACCGCGGACCTTGTCGAGGTCGGCCTTGGTGGCGGCCCTCTGGCTGGCGGCGGTCTGCGCGGGCAGGGACGCGTCGCCGAAGCTGCCGAGCACCTGGTAGCCCTGGGCCTGCAGAGCCTTCTGGTCGTCCGGCTCGAAGCGGGCGAGACCACCGCCGAGGATCACGTCGGCGGTGCCGTTACGGGCGATCTGCTCGGCGATCGGGGTGATCAGCGTCCGGTCCGCAGGCGGGGCCTCGTACGTGCCGTCGTCCTTCTTCGGCAGGCAGGCGGCGTCCGAATAGACCGGTCCCTGGCAGCCGCGCAGCAGGGCGTGGCTGAACTGGGCGGCGGGGGTCGCGTCGGTGATCTCGGCCGTGGAGACATTGCCGGTGGCGAAGCCCGCCGCCTTGGCCTGCTCCATCAGCGTCGCGACCTTCTTCTCGTACGCGTCGACGCCGATCGCCGCGTTGTACGTCTTCACGCCCGAGGACCACGCGGTCGCCGAGCTCGCCGAGTCGGTGACCAGGGCGGGCTGGGCGCTGTCCTTCTCGACCGCGTAGGTGGCGACCGCTCCGGTGAAGGGAAGCCGCTCCATGTTCAGCTTGCCTGCGGCACCGTAGAAACGGTCACGGCCGGCCGTGACGTGCGTCCGCCCCATGCCGTCGCCGACCAGGTAGATGACGTTGCGGATCTCCGAACCGCGATCGTCGTGCTGCGGGGCGGAGTTGGCGGACACCGCGACGCCCGCGGTCACCACGCCGGTCACGCCGAGCACGGTCAGCGTTCTTATGCCTTTACGCATGTGAGAGATGTCTCCTTAGACATGCTGTCGATCACACACGGCTCTCCCCCCGGCCGTGAGCGCACCCGGGTCCCCAGGCGCTGCGACGCTAGGCGCACGTGATGTACATGCCACGGCTACCGGGTGACATCCCGGCCAACAGCCTCCGCCCGTGCCGGGCCGCTCAGTGCAGTCGGCTGTGGCGGGGAGCGCTCGCGGAGTCCTCGGCAAGCAGGTCCCGCAGAAGGCGCTCGTCGCCGGGCGACAGTGCGGTGATGAAACCGGCGAGGACGGCCTCCCGGTCCGATTCCGCGTCCAGGAGCCTGCGCATGCGCAGGGCGGTGAGTCCGGCCTCGTCCGCCGTCGCGGTCCACAGGAAGGGCCGGCCTACCCGTTCGCGGGCGACCGCGCCGGCATGAACGGCTCATCGCCCGCGGCGCTACCCGCCTTGAACTCGACCACTACCTGGAGGCCCTGATCCGGAAACCGGGTGCCCTGCCCGGCGCCACCGCCCTCGACCAGGCCCGCGCCGCCGGCCGCTTCACCCCCATCCACGACGCCTGGTGGCAGGCCGCCGTGAAGGCCCACGGCGAACGCGAGGGCACCCGCGCCCTGATCGAAGTCCTCCTCCTCAGCCGCCACCTGCCCCACGAACACCTGATCACCGGCCTCGCCGCAGCGCTGAAATCTGGCGCGTTGACCGCGGACGCAGTCGCCCTGGAAGCCCGCAAGGCGGCCGACGCCGAGCCCGAGGAGCCTGCGCAGCCCCTCGTCCCTGGAAGCCAGCCCGGTATCGCCCCGCTGCCCGCTGCCGTTCGGGCCCGTCTGCCGCCCGACAAACGCCCGCTGCCTTCCGTCGCCCACTACGACCAGCTCCTGCGGCTCCGCCGATCCGACCGCCCCACCCCTTGAGGAGAACGCCGTGTCCCTTCCCCGCCAGCGAGGACTCACCGAGCAGGCCGCCACCACCGCCGTCGACCAGGCATGCAGGATGCTGCGGCTGCCCACCATCCGGTCCCAGTTCCCCGAGGTCGCCGAGAAGGCCGAACGCGAGCAGATGTCCTACCTCGGCTTCCTCGCCGAACTCCTCCTCGCCGAGTGTGACGACCGGGCCCGCCGACGCTCCGAACGCCGCATCAAGGCCGCCGGGTTCCCCCGCGACAAGGCACTCCGCAAGTTCGACTTCGACGCCAACCCCAACATCGACGCCGCCATGATCCACACCCTCGCCAATTGCGAATGGATCAAGAAGGGCCTGCCCCTCTGCCCGATCGGCGACTCCGGCACCGGCAAGTCCCACCTGCTGATCGCGCTCGGCACCGAGGCCTCGATGGCCGGCTACCGGATCAGGTACGTCTTGGCGACGAAGCTGGTCAACGAGCTCGTCGAGGCCGCCGACGAGAAGCAGCTGACCAAGACCATCGCCCGCTACGGCCGCGTCGACCTCCTCTGCATCGACGAGCTCGGCTACATGGAACTCGACCGCCGCGGCGCCGAACTTCTCTTCCAGGTTCTGACCGAACGGGAGGAAAAGAACAGCGTGGCGATCGCCTCGAACGAATCCTTCTCTGGCTGGACCAAGATCTTTACCGACCCCAGGCTCTATGCGGCCATCGTCGACCGTCTCACCTTCGGCGGCAACATCATCGAGACAGGAACCGACTCCTACCGACTCGCCACCACCCGAGCACGCGCCGAGCAACAGGTGATCGGCTGAGCTGCCCAGGTTCAGATGTGGGCCCGGATCTGCTTCACCGGATGGCCCAATCGGTCCGCCAGCGCCGTCAGCTCGTCGTCGCTGAACCAGAGGCGTTCGGGGTTCCAGATGGCGATCTCAAAGCGGGCGAAACCGCAGGGCCAGTCGTATTCCAAGGCGTCCAGGGTGGTTGATGTTCCGCAGCACGGGACTTCGATCGCGAGCGTGGTGAAGCCGTCGTCGCAGTGAGCCTCGAGGAGGTCGCCCCACCACTCCGTATCGATGGACGCCTGACACAAGGGGCAGCCGATTCTCTCCAGGTTGCCTCCACAGTCGACGACGGTCACCACGTCGTGCCACGTCACGTCGATCTCCACGTCCACGCCGCCGGCAGCTCCGGGAGTCAGGTCCTCAACGAGCGCGACGACGCGATCAACCGCATCGCGATCCGGCTGCCACCGCGGATCACTCGGAATGATCGACAGGACGTCCTCGCTCATAGCTTCCCCACCTCGTCAGACCACTGCCACGTCGCGACGCGATGCTATCGATCGCACGTTCTGATGCTGCACCGTCTTGGACCCGATGCGCAGCACGGGTCAACAGGGCGTTCCTAGAAGTCGGCGACATTCCAGAGCCAACCCACCATCAGGTGATGCCGAAACCGATCGACATCCGTTCGTGGTTTTCACCTACGCAGCCAGGTGGCGTTCAGTGATCACCGGCACTCTGGATGTTCACGGGAAATAGCGGCAGCGTCACCGTCTTGGCCGTCCCGCTCGACGGCCTGCTTCGCGGATCGTCGTGATCGTTCAGGGGAAAAGGAGCCGTGCTGTCTGTGGGAGAGGTGACACCATGCGGTGTCATGGCAGATGACAGCACCAGTGCGTTTCAGGCGGGCCAGACGGGGCTCATCGTCCGGATCCCGGAGGCAGAGCCGTCCGTCCACGGGTGGCGTGAACGGCTCGACCCCTCAGCTCAGGCCGGGGTTCCTACCCACGTCACCGTGCTCTTCCCGTTCCTCGACGAGAGCAGAATAGACGCGCTCGTCTCCTCCGCTCTCGCGGACTTGCTGAGCAGCCACAAGGCCTTTGACCTGCGGTTCGAGAGATGTGGTCGGCTCCCGGAAGTGCTGTATCTCGTTCCCGAGCCCGACACGCAGTTGCGGCGGCTCACAGAGGCGATCGCTGATCGTTGGCCTGAGGCTCCGCCGTATGGCGGCCGGTTCGCCGAGATCGTGCCGCACCTGACCATCGCTCAAGGTCAGGAAGACACCGTCTTGGAGGAGATCGAGGCCGACCTCACCGGCAGGCTTCCGTTCACGTCTCACGTCTCGTCGGTAGAACTCTTGGTGCACGACGGCACAAAGTGGCAAAAACGGGCGTCGTTCGCACTCGGAGAATGAACCAAGTCATGCCCCCTGCTGGTCCGCTGCCCTGGCAACCACCTCAGTGACTTCAAAACTCGGGCTCCGGCGACGGCTGGTGGGACTGAGCGCGGCGCCCGAGACTCGGAGCGATGATGGCCCCCGCTGCACCGGCACTGTCAAAACTCGTGAACTGTTCGATTCAGGTTGGGCGCCCAGGGGCCTCCCATAGCGCTGAACAGTTGCTGTCCGTTTTCGTGTACCGAGCCACGCCAGGCGTCGCCAACTGCGCCCCATGTGCGTCCTCACCGGAACTCATGCTGCCCATTCCAGTCCGAGTTCGGCAAGTGCAGTGAGTTGTTGGTCGGTGAGGCGGTGGCGGCGGGTTTTTTTGGTTGGTGAGGAAGACGCCGAGTCGTATGGAGATGCCGTCGGGGAGTTCTTCGACGTGCTGCCTTCCGGCCACGGTCTGCCCCTCCCGCGCGATGTACTGCTGGAGGGCCACGATGCCCCGTGTGAAGGCGGCGGAGTCCTTTCCTGCCCCAGCCTTCGTACTGGCTCGCGCTGATGCCTTTTGGGCCCGTGCAGCCGGTTTCACGCCCGCCTCGCTCAGGCGGCGTTGCTGCTCCGGGTTCAGGCGCGCCCAGTCCCGTGCCTGCCGCGCGAGCCAGCGTGGCGGCACGCTGCCGGCCGTTTTGCTGGAACCGGCGTGACCCGCGACCAGACCGACACAATGGGTGTTCTCACTCCTCGCGGATATGCACCGGACGGCCAGCCCTCGGGGCCGTCGATTTTCTACGGGTTGCTTCCGAGCCTTCGGATCGTTGATGTGGTATGGGGCGTTTCGAAGAGTTGATCGGCCCGTTGCGGGCGAA